>JAZRTH010000510.1:0-2174 GCA_045651945.1 Thermoguttaceae bacterium | reverse complement strand
ATGCACGACCGACTTCACTTCCGGCAGTTCCTTCATGAGCGTCAAATGCAGCTTGATTTCAGACGTCATTTTACGCTTGCCGGCGATCTGTTCGCCGTTCATAGTGACGATGCACAGGTCGTCCGGGGTCATAAACCCTTTGGAAATCATCGTCGGGGTGCAGACAACTTCATTCTCGCTAAGACGATACGAAATGTTGCCGTCGTTGCCGGTGGCGAACCCCTTTTTATAAATGCGGTCGCCGATGTCGCAGATTTCTTTTTTGATTTGTTCCAGCATGGGGGAGGTAAGCTTCTAGTTTCTAGCTTCTAGCTATTAGCTTGAAAATTCGTTGTTCTTGCGGTTACTGCAAGAATCGCAAATCAACAAGCTAGCAACTAGAGGCTAATAGATCTATAGGGTGTAATTTAACCGTTAGCTTCTAGCTATTAGCTATTAGCTTGAAATTCGTTTTTCTAGCAGTTACCCTTAGAATCACAAACCAATAAGCTAGCGGCTAGCAGCTAGAGGCTAATAGCTCTTTTATAGGGAAATAGGGAGCGGAAATATCCACTCCCTATTCCTGTTTAGTTACTAAATGCTATTCACAAATTGCCAATTACGGATTGACAAAGTTGTTGCCAGCGAACGGGCTGGTAACGCCGGGGATAGCAATGTTGTAGGGTTCCGGGCCGCCTTTGCCGTTGGGCTGAACCGGGGCGGGAGAATCCATGGTGAGTTTATCGTTATCTTCGTAGATCATCAAAGCCGGTCCCTTGTTGACGGCGTCGTCCCAGGAAACGGTCTGTCCGGAGTAGGAAGCCATACGTCCAAGAACGGCGATCATGCAGGAGTGAGCGGCATACCAGCCTTCGTTGTAGGGTTTGCCTTCGCGAATCGCCTTGCACAGATCCTGATGTTCCAGATCGTACGGGTTGCCTTTGCGGCCGCCGCGTTCAGTAACTCCGCCGCCGCCTTTGGTTCCGTGAACGTTTTCGTAAACTGCGCTCCAGGCGCCCGGAATGTGACGGCACTGAGAGTACATCTTTTTGCCGTCTGCGTAGGTGAATTCGACAAAGTGATGGTCGAAGATTTCGCCGTAGTTGACGCTGTTCTTACGAACTTCGCGGCCGCCCATGGCGTTGGCGGAAACCGGGTGATACATCTTGTCGCCCTTGCCGAGGAACCAGTTGCCGACGTCGAGGTTGTGAACGTGCTGTTCGCAAATGTTGTCGCCGCAGAGCCAGTTGAAGTAATACCAGTTGCTCATCTGATAATGCATTTCGGTCTGCCAATCCTGGCGTCCGCGAACCCAAACGCCTCCGCCGTTCCAGTAAACGTTAGCGTAAATCAGATCGCCATATTTGTCGTCTTCGCAAACGGCCTTGAAGCCAGCTTCGTAGTCGCCCTGATGGTGTCTCTGAAGACCAACGCCGACAGCCAAGCCTTTTTCGTCAGCAAGTTTATTGACTTCCATGAGCATTTTGAAACCGGGCGCGTCAACGCAGCAGGGTTTTTCCATAAAGACGTTATAGCCTTTTTCGATAGCGTATTTATAATGAATCGGGCGGAATCCTGGAGGCGTGGCGAGAATGGCGTAACGGGCGCCGTTTTCCCAGCCGTAATCCAACGCCTTTTTGAACCCGTCAAAACCCCAGAAGATGGCATCCTCCTTCAACTGCCAACCGCCGCCAGCGTGCTTGGCGGGATCCGGAAATGCGTCCGCGCAAGCGATAATTTTGGTATTAGGGGCGGTAAGGAAGTTACCAACAGCGCCGCGTCCGCGACCGCCGCAGCCGACCAGAACGGCTTTAATGGTTTCATCGGTTCCTTCGCCGTGCGCCAGCTGAGCTACGCCCATGGTCATGGCAGCTGCGGAAGCCGATAATACTGACGATGTCTTGAGAAAATCTCGACGGGTCGTTTTCATTTTGAACTCCTTAATCTAAAGGTGGGATTAATAAATAATGAATGAACAGCGCGCTTGCTGAAATGAATCATTTCTAATAGGAAACGCAGCCTCAATTTGAGGCGCTTCATTCATCCATAACTTTTTAACTTTACTATGGTTTTAACACAATCAAAAAAGGATTGCAAGACGTTTAAGAGAGATTTTGGGAATTTTTTAAAAATTTTTTTAATGGAAGATGTAGGCGAGCCGGGAACGTGAGTTCCCGGGCGTGAGCAAAGCGAAC
>JAZRTH010000509.1:0-6136 GCA_045651945.1 Thermoguttaceae bacterium | reverse complement strand
CCTCCGGGACGCAATTCATTATTCCAACTTCACCTATCATCACAAGAAAAATTTGCGTGCCCCCCCGCTATGCGGTTGAGTTGCGGGCTGACTTGAATAAATCTTAATAAATAGTATAATTAATTTATAGTTCCAATTGTTCGACATTAAAACAGTGAAGCGTAACGGCGCGGCGGTTCATGCCCGCGGGTTTACACCCGCGGCTCGCCTGAATTGTACACTTCGTTTTCCTAATCCCATTCCCAATTTTCATGAAAAACTCAATTACCCTTCTGACGTCTGTTGCCGCATTGTTGCTTTCGTGGACTTCTTTCGCGTTCGCGGAAAACGCTATTGTAACGTTTGAGGATCTCGTTAAGCAAACTGCGGCGCGGACAACGTTGTGCGAGTACCCGGTTCCGGCGTATGTATGCAAGCAAGCCAGCAGTTACGACCGCGGGTCCGTGGCGCCGGATCAACCCGACTGGTTTGCGAACAACGATTCCAAACATTTCGTTCGCGTTGAACGAAACGCAAATGCCGACAATCGGGAAGAATGGGTCTTGATGGATGCTGAAGGTCCCGGCGCGATTGTCCGATTCTGGATTCCCGGTACAAACGGACATCGATATACATGCAAGGTATACGTCTATATTGACGGGGCGGCTGAACCGACAATTTCCGGCGCTTTTGACGACGTTATCGGCGGAAACGCATTGGTTGACGGCGAGTTCTCTCAAATTACCGCCACCGGACGAAACCTGTACTTGCCAATTCCGTACGCGAAGTCAATCAAAGTAACAGTTGACAAAGTTCCGGAACAGCCGTTTTTGTATTATCAAATCAATTATCGATTGTATGAGGAATCGACTCAGGTCGAGTCGTTTTCTATGGAAAAGCTCAACAGCGCGAAGGCGTTAGTCGAAAAGACGCAATCGGAGTTCTATAAGCATGAACACAACTTCTCGCCGGAGCTGCCTAAAGGGTGTTACAGAATCGACGCGTTTCAGGTTCGCGTGGAATCGAAAGACATCGTCAGCTCGCTGCGAAATACGGTTGTCAAGATGACGTTCGACGGCGTTGAAACCGTTTGGACTCCGCTGGGGGACTTCTTCGGTTCCGGCGTTGGCGTCAATCCGTATAAAACTGTTTATACAACCGTTGAAGGTTCCAACGACAAAAACGTTGCGGAAATGGTTTGCTATTGGCCCATGCCGTATCGCGAAAAAGCAATCGTGGAATTTGAAACTCTTTCCGGCGCCAAGCCTGACATTCGCGCCAGCTATGCGGTTTCCGAATACGTTTGGAAAGATAATTCCATGTACTTCCACGCGGACTGGCGGCAGGAACGCGGGATTCAAACCATCGGCGGCAACGGGACAAAGGACTGGAACTACAATACCATTTCCGGTAAAGGCGTTTACGTCGGCGACTGTCTGTCGCTGGTCAATCGGGTCAACGACTGGTGGGGCGAAGGAGACGAGCATATTTACATCGACGGCGAAACGTTCCCCTCTCATTTCGGAACGGGTACGGAAGACTATTACGGGTATTCCTGGGGAACGCCGGAATTTTTCCAGGGACCGTGGCGCGCTCAGCCTCGAGCGGAAGGTCCCGCCAACTTCGGCAACGTAACCAATTTGCGGTTCCGTTCTCTGGACGCGATTCCGTTTACGAAGTCCTTTAAGTTCGATATGGAACTGTGGCACTGGAGAGAGACTTCAGTTGACTTCGCCGTTGCAACGTTCTGGTACGGCGCGCCGGGAGCGAAGTCGGTTTCTCTTCCCGATCTGAAAACGCGCATGGAAGAAGCCGCGGCGCCGGTGGAATACATTACTCGCGTTCGTCTGAATTTTGATTCCTTTAGCCTCGTCAAATCGCCTGCTGGCGGAAAAGCGACTACTCAAGGAATGAACATTTTCCCGCTGGGCAAATGGATGAACGATCAGCAGCTTTGGTGGTCGCAAAACAAACCCGGCGATGAAATTGAGCTGGAATACAACCTCAAGCAGGAAAACGCTTCGACGCTTGTGCTCGGTCTAACGCAGGCGGTTGACTACGCAGTCGTCGAGTTTTTCTGGGACGGCAAGAAAATCGGCGGATTCTACGATTTATACGTTCCCCGCGAACAAGGCGTGCGCCATCAGTTCGTTGAAATCCCGCTGGAAAAAGAGCAGGCAACCGTCGGTAAACATACGATTACCGTCCGCATCGTCGGTAAGACGCGAGATTCGCTCGATACAATGTTCGGCATCGACGAGATTCAAACCAAATAGACTGTCCGCTTTCGTTTGGCGAGTTGTCTTTTCTCGCAACTCGCCACTCGCAACTCGCAACTTTCCCTAAACTCTTTTAGGAAAAAACTTAAAATCTTTTTGCCCCCATCTCTGGTAAAAAATCTATTCTATAGTATAATGAGAAGGGAATTTTGGAAAAGTGGAGAATCCTCCGCTGCGGCTCAACGCGCCAGTTCCAGAATCCCCGCCCTTAAAACAGCTATTAGCTTCTAGCCTCTAGCTGATAGCTTTTGATGTTAGCTTCTGGCATTAAAAGTTCAGCTTAGAGTTTCAAATGCCAAAGCTAAAAGCTAGCAGCTAACAGCTAGCGGCTTTTAGGTACACATTAGCCGAAGAAACCTAATTAAAGATTACATATGTCCCCCAACTCAGCGCTAAGCGATTTTTTCAAGACGAGCGTCGAACAGGTCAATTCGCAGCTTAGAGAATATCTCAAGCTGGACGAACGCTGTCCGGACTTGCTGCGTCAGGCGATGGACTATTCCCTTCTCGCCCCCGGCAAACGAATCCGCCCGGCGCTGGTTCTGCTGGCGTGTCAGGCGTGCGGCGGGGAGACGGCCAAAGCGCTGCCCGGCGCATGCGCTGTCGAGATGATTCACGCCTATTCGCTCATTCACGACGACTTGCCCGCCATGGACGACGACGATTTGCGCCGCGGACGTCCAACGTGTCACAAGCAGTTCGACGAAGCCACCGCCATTCTCGCTGCCGACGCCTTGCAGGCTCTGGCGTTTGAGGTTTTGGCAAAAGACGTTCACCCGGCAGACGCTGCAATTCAGTGCGTTTCTGCCCTGGCAGACGCCGCTGGCGCCTGCGGCATGGTCGCCGGTCAGACGCTGGACATTCAAGGAGAAAAAGAGAATCAGACGAGCGAAGCGAGTTCCTCAACTCCTCACTCCTCACTCCTCACTCCTCACTCTCAAAACTCCGAGGATAAGATAACCATTTTAGAGAACATTCATCGCCTTAAAACCGGGGCGATGATTCGCGTCTCGCTGATTATTGGCGCGACTATCGCCAACGCGTCGGCGGATCAGATTGAAAGTCTTAAAGCTTACGGCGACGCTCTTGGGCTGCTGTTCCAGGTTACGGACGATTTACTCGACGTTACCGCAACGGACGAGCAGATGGGAAAACGCACTCATAAAGACAGCGCCAAAGGGAAAATGACGTATCCGGGTCTTTTGGGCGTCGAGGCGTCGCAGGCGTACGCGGCGGAACTGACTCAAAAGGCGAAAGACGCCCTGAGTTCTTTCGGTCAGGACGCGGAACTGCTGCGGGACTTGGCAGACTACGTTTTGGAAAGGAATCATTAATTGACAAGTCAAAATAATCCTCTGCCGAACGTCAGCCTTGCCGATATTAAATCGCCCGAAGATTTAAAAGGGTTGTCAATCGCTCAGCTGGAATCGCTGGCGCAGCAGATTCGCGACCAGCTGTGCCGTCTGATAGAAACCCGCAGCGTCCATTTCGCCTCCAATATGGGCGTCGTCGAACTGACGCTGGCTCTGCATACGGTTTTTGACTTCACCAAAGACCGGCTCGTTTGGGACGTCGGGCATCAAACGTATCCGCATAAAATGGTAACCGGGCGCTTTGACAAGATGTCCGGCATTCGCACCAAAGGCGGGCTGATGGGATACCCGAACCCGGAAGAAAGCCCCTTCGACCTGTTTATGACAGGGCACGCCGGCATGAGCGTGTCCACCGCGCTGGGCTTGTTCCTGGGCGACGAGCTGATGCGTCCGGAAGAAGGGCGAAAGGCGGTTGCCGTCGTTGGCGACGGCGCGGCTGCCTGCGGCGTTATCTTTGAAGCTCTCAACAACGCCTCCGGTCTGAACAAAAACATTATTGTCATTCTCAACGATAACGAGATGTCAATCTGCCCTCGCGTTGGTGGCTTGGGTCGATATCTTGACGGGCTTCGCACCAACTCCGTTTATAAGGGCGTTAAGAATAAAGTCAAAACTGCTGTTACAAAACTGCCGGTTATCGGAAAGCCGCTTCATCGCGGTCTTCACAATTTGAAAAACGCGGTTAAAAAAGGGCTTGTCGGCGGCGCGCTGTTTGAGGAACTCGGATTTCATTACATCGGTCCCGTCAACGGGCACGACATTCGCGACCTGCAGGTTGCTCTCAATCAGGCGAAACGTCACGACCAGCCGGTTCTGCTTCACATCTTTACGCAAAAGGGACACGGGTTCCACCCGGCGGAAGAAGACCCGGCGAGATTCCACGCCCCGCCCAAAGTCGTATACGACGACAACGGCAAAATGACGCTGACGAAGTCACAGCAGGTTTCCTATACGAACGTTGCCTCGGCGCAGTTGTATCAGCAAATGCTATTGGACAAGCGCATTTGCGTTATTTGCGCGGCGATGGCTCAAGGAAACGGTCTGGAAAAGATTCGCGAAGATTTTCCCGATCGTTTTTTTGACGTCGGCATTTGCGAGTCTCACGCGGTTGCAATGGCGGCGGGAATGGCAAAAGCCGGCTTGCGCCCGGTCGTTGAAATTTACTCGACGTTTATGCAGCGGGCGTACGACCAGATTTTCCATGAAATTTCCCTGCAAAATCTGCCCGTCGTTTTGATGATGGACAGAGCGGGCTTGGTCGGCGCGGACGGTCCCACTCATCATGGATCGTTCGACATGGCGTACATTCGCCATCTGCCTAACATGACGCTTTGCGCTCCCGGCTGCGCCGAAGATTTGCAGGCAATGATTCCCTGGGCGATCAACTTCAACGGTCCCATTTCAATCCGCTATCCCAAAGACGGCGTATCGCACGTTTCTTCAAACAATCCCGTTCCCATTCAGCCCGGCGTTGCGGAGTTTGTCAATCACAGCGCTGACGACAATCTCGACGGCTTGGTTGTCGTCTGCGGCGGCATCTTGGGAAAAGCGATCGAGGCTGTTACAAACTTTGAGAACAAAGCGGCCCAGTCCGGGAGTCCTAAACAAATCGGACTGGTCAACGCCCGGTGGATTAAACCGCTGGACGAACGACTTGCTCAATGGATTCAAAACGCACCCTGGACGCTTACGATCGAAGACGGCTGCCGTCAGGGCGGGTTCGGCTCTGCCGTTTTGGAGATGTTGTCTGACAAAGAGATTTTCAATTGCCGCGTCAAACGCCTGGGCGTGGAAGATCATTACGTTTCTCACGCTACGCGCTGCGAACAACTGGCGGAAGAAGGACTCGACGCCGTCGGAATTGAAAAGGCTATCGAAGAAATGATTTCGTCTACAAAAGAGAATTGATCTATTCTTCTGTTCTGGCGCTGTTAAACGTCGCCTTGCATTTCTCCCAAAGCGCTGTCAATGCAATCGCGGCAAAGACGATGATAATCGGCATGAGCGGCAGACGGTAACGAGCGCAGCAGTCCGCGCCGGATAATCCCATTGTAAGTATAAAATATGCTGCTATTCCTGCAGAGCAGAAAATCGCCCAATGCATATCTCGATTCTTAAACCAGGAACCGATGATTCCAATTACTCCTCCGCAAATAACAGTTATCTGGAACAGAACGCTCCACACGAAGATTAAAATCAAAATCGGAGAGTTGGAAAACAGTTTGCTTGTTCCTTGCCAATCCTGTTTTGTCAGCGTTGCGAATATTCCGGTTTCGTGAGCAAGAAGGGATTTCGGAACGCCAATCATCGCGGATTTCATCAATGAGACTGGATATTTCAGCAAAACAGCACGTTTGCACGCCTTAAGCTGTCGGTCGATTTCAGCGGGATCTTTACCGAACGAATCCGCATTATGACACACGACGTCGGGAGGAAGGTTGAATTCTTCTTGAATCTTTTCCTGCGCTTCTAAAAGCGTACAATTGAATTCAGTCTGCCACGCTC
>JAZRTH010000508.1:0-2438 GCA_045651945.1 Thermoguttaceae bacterium | reverse complement strand
GACCAGCGCATTGGGAAAAACGCCGTTGGAAAATCACCCGCTGGCGACAGGGCGTCCTTGGAACGACTCGCTTGTCAACTCGGGAATTGAGCGTCTGGATTTGCTGCCCGGCGCGCGGTCGTTGGCGGATATTCAGGCTCTCAATGCAGAAGACCCGGTTCAAACTAAACGTCTGCGAGACGTCTTGGCGTACGGCTTGAGCGATTATCAGTACGTTCTGATTGATTCCCCGCCCAGCGTCGGCGCGTTAACCAAAACCGCTTTGATCGCCAGCGACGAAACGCTCATGCCGATTCAGTGCGAGTATTTCGCCATGGAAGGGCTGACGAGAATGATTGAGCTTATTCGTGACGTGAGAAATAACGAGCAGCGTCGTTTGGAGTTTGCCGGCGTGGTTTTGACGATGGTCGATTACACTCTGGAATTAACGCGCGAAGTGGAAAACGACGTGCGAGACTTTTTCGGTGACATTGTGTTCCGAACCGTAATTCCCCGCGACGTATCGCTGGCGGAAGCTTCCAGTTTCGGACAGAATATATTTGAATACGCGCCGCGCAGCCGGGCGGCTCGCGCGTACCGCGAACTTTGCATGGAGGTTATGGATCGTGGCTAAGGAAAGACGTTTAGGACGAGGCATTGAAGCGCTGCTGAATCAGGTGTCACAGGCAACGGAAACCGCTGACAGAATCGAAGTGCCGCAAAAATCCGATTTTGACGAATGGAATACTCCTGTTAAAAAGAGTTCCAATTCCAGTCCCAGCGCCAGCGCTCCGTCTAACGCTTCAGCCAGCCCTGCGGCTGTAACAGCGGACGATCAGCAAACCGACACGATTCATTATCTGGATATCAATCTGGTCGACGCCAACCCGTACCAGCCGCGAACCGATTTCGACGCTGAGGCAATCAACGAAATGGCTCAAAGTCTGAACATACACGGTCTGCTTCAGCCGACGGTCGTTCGACCCAAAAGCGACGGACGATACGAGCTGATTTCCGGCGAACGCCGTTTGCGCGCCGCGTTACAGGTCGGATGGCAGCAGATTCCCGCCATGATCATTCAGGTTGACGATACCGACATGGCAATTCTGGCTCTGGTTGAAAACATCCAGCGAAAAGACCTCAACGCGATTGAAAAAGCCAAGTCATTTAAACGGCTCATGAAAACAGAGGGCTGCACGCAGGAAGAACTCGCCAAAAGTCTTGGTCTGGATCGTTCGACGGTCGCCAACCTGGTTCGTCTTCTTGACCTGCCCCAGGACTTGCAAACCGCGATTCGGGAAGACGTCATTTCCGCCGCTCACGGCCGCGCTCTGCTGCCGCTTAAAGACGCCGAGCTTCAGCGCGAGTTCCTGGAAAGAATCGTCAGCGATCATCTGTCCGCCCATCAGGTGGAAGACATGGTTCGGGACTTCCTCAACAGCGAAGAAGACCCGGAATCCAACCCTGAGGACGTCGTTCCCATGAAACAGGAATCCGCTCAGTTAAAAGAGCTGGAAAATGCGTTCTATTCCACCATGGGCATGAAAGTCAAATTGTCACAGGGAACCGGCGGCAAAGGAAAGATGACTATCTCCTTTAAGAATCACGATCAGTTTGAACGCCTGCAAAGCATTCTCATGTCTGGCGACTATTCCGACGTTATCGGTAAAAAACGCAAGGCGGCGTAAGATTTAGGGAGTAGGGAACAGGGAATAGGGAATGGTATTTCGCCTTCGGCGAATAAACACTACTCCCTATTCCCTACTCCCCATTCCCTAACCAAATCTTTTTTTCTAAAAAATTTTTTCTCTTTTTGCAATAAACTTCTTTCCGTCTGTGTTTTAGTGTTATAAGTCATTCAAATGAGGCTAAAGAACAACACTTTATACAAAGGAGACAAAAAATGAATCTCAAGAAAATTGCACTAAGCGCAGCTGCCGCTGTCATGTTTGGTTCGTTTGCCCTGGCTCAAGGTCCCACTCCGGAACCGAAAGAAGGCGATCGTCCCGAACCCCCGCGCCCGGAAATGACCGAAAACCATCCGGAAGACAAAGGTCCCGCTAAAATCCATCGTGAACACGGACCCAAAGACTTCCGTCACAATCGCGGCGATCGCCCCATGCCGCCGCGTCATCATGAAGGCGATGGCGAATTCAAGCCCGGTGACCGTCCCTTCCCGCCGCACATGAGACCGGACTTCAAAAAAGGCGATCGTCCATTCCCGCCGCGTGAAGGTAAAGGCGAATTCAAACCTGGCGACCGTCCGTTCCCGCCGTTCCCCCCGCGTGAAGGCGATGGCGAATTCAAGCCCGGCGACCGTCCCTTCCCGCCGTTCCCCCCGCGTGAAGGCGATGGCGAATTCAAGCCCGGCGACCGTCCGTTCCCGCCGCACATGAGACCGGACTTCAAAAAAGGCGATCGTCCATTCCCGCCCCGCGAAGGTAAAGGCGAATTCAAGC
>JAZRTH010000507.1:0-1912 GCA_045651945.1 Thermoguttaceae bacterium | reverse complement strand
TGGCGTTCTCTTCGTGCATGTCCGCGCAAGCGATAAGCTGAGTATTCGGCGCGGTCTTGAAGTTGGCGACAGCGCCGCGGCCTCGACCGCCGCACCCGACGACAACGGCTTTGATGGTTTCATCGGTTCCTGCTCCGTGCGCCAGCTGAGCTGTACTCAAAGTCATAGCCGCGGCGGAAGCCGATAGTATGGACGACGTCCTGAGAAAATCTCGACGGGTTGGTTTCATTGCAAACTCCTTCATCTAACGGGTGGGGGAAATAAAAATGAATGAACAGCGCGCTTGCTGGAATTCGTCTTGCTATTTGAAAGCGCCGCCCTCAGTCCGAGAAAGATCATTCATTACATTCTTGACTCTACTTTGTTTTTAACACAATCAAAAACGGATTGCAAGGCATTCCAGAGAAATTTGGGAGGATTTTTTCTGCTTCGGGGATCGCGAAGCGTAATTACGAATTACGCATTACGAATTACGCATTAATCCTCGCCGCCCTCTTGCATTTAATTTTTCAATGAAGTATAATTACGTCTATTGGAGAAATCGGTGCGCCGGTTTCATTGTAAACAAAAGTTCATTCATTTATTAAAAGTCCTATGAAAAGAGTAATTAAATCGACAGTACTGATTGCAATCGCCGTCGTTGCGGCTGCGGCAATGACACAAATTGGAAGAGCAGACGACGCCCCCAGCGCGAAACAGCCGATACCGGCGTTTATCTTCGGGCAGAACCTCGAGCATACGCGGTCAGCCGTTCAGGGCGGGATTTCCGCTCAACTGGTTAAGAACCGCAAGTTCGCCGGGAAACCCTCTCGCGATGGCGTTGCGATGATGTGGGAACCGTACGGGACGAAAGCGTTCTATCACAACGCGGCGTTCAGCTGCACCCGTCACGCGGCGGGCAGCGCCATGCCCCGTCGAAACGAAAGAGCCTGTCAGATCGTTGGCGCTCTGGATCCCAACGGCGAAGCGGGTATAACCCAAGGCAAAATCGGAATTCGCGGCGGCGTAGCTCACACGTTCAAAGCCGTCGTCAGTACTCATCATCCGGAAGACGCTGTCATGACTCTGCGTGTAACAGACGCTGACGGCAAAGTTCTGGCGGAAAAAGACTTCACGGTCAACACGCCCAACGCCGGGGCGTGGACTCGCATTGCGTTTGACTTCACAATCGAGAAGGATACGATGGCGAAGATTTTCGTCGGCGTTAAGGGACATCATTACTGCGCTATCGGTGCGGTTTCAATCCTGCCGGCGGACAACTTCCACGGAATGCGCGCTGACGTCGTCGAGAACCTGCGCGAAATGGGCGCTACGATTATCCGATGGCCCGGCGGCAACTTCGCAGGCGAATATCGCTGGCGCGACGGGCTGATCGAAGATCCCGACGAACGCGCTCCGCTGGACTCGTATACCGAAATCGAGTCCCAGCCGCATAATCTCGGCTATGATTCCAACGACGTCGGCATGGAAGACGTCATTGCTCTGTGCGAGAAGATTGGCGCCCAGCCGTTCTTTACCCTCAACGCCGCCTGGGAGTCCCCGCAGGACTCCGCAGACTGGGTCAAAGCCTGTAAAGGACGCGTAAAGTTGTGGTCGCTGGGCAACGAAATGGGGTTCTCTCACATGGAAGGTCCAAAGGGCGCGAAGGGATACACGGACATGGTTCGTCCGCACGCGGAGGCGATGCTCAAGGTCGATCCGGAACTGACGATTGTCGCGTCCGGACCGTATCCAAACAAGACCTGGATCGAAGAATCCGCAAAGCCCTTGGCGGACGTTGCGCCGGTTATTTCCTATCATCGTTACGATCACTGGAACGCCTTCTACGACTATTCCACGCCGGAAACGACTGCCGCGCTGTTTAACGAGGTTTCCCGCGACGCTGACAACGCGCTTGCCGCGCTGAAACGGT
>JAZRTH010000506.1:0-3397 GCA_045651945.1 Thermoguttaceae bacterium | reverse complement strand
ATCCAAATATTTTAACGTAGGTTCAGAAAATTCAAAACATAAAATTTCCGAAGGATTATATTTCGACAAAACAATAGCAGAGTCTCCAATGTAGGCGCCGCAATCCAAAAAACATTTTCCTTTAATATATTCATGTATCTTCGGATTGCAAAAACGCAAACCGTGATGGGAATAAAAGACCTCCTCAACATAGGCGGCGGGTTTGAGACGATACTGTTTATAAGTATGCTTCTCTGCGTTATATAAAGGAAGATGTTCTATTTGAAAACGTGAGAATTCGTAAGGTAATGGACTTAATATTAGCTCGTTTATGAGATTATTGATAGAAATGCATACCACCTCTTTTGATGCATCGTCAACATTGGCAATCATTTTTTCCACTTTTGGAGCTATTTCACGCATGATTAATTTTGCCAAAATATCACTATAATAACTCACAGGCAGTTTCGAAATACGATGCTCATAGATTTTAGAAATAAACCATTTAGCGCATGCACAATATATATTATAATCAATTCCATGAAAATTTCAATGAATTTACAGTAAAATGGGAAAATTTATTACAAAACTGATTGGTAAAACTATTCAATCTTTGCTATTTTGACGCATTCGATAAGTAGAAGTTCTGCTTTGAGTCCTAACTACTTATCTTAAATCATTTGGCGTTTTTACACCTCCAAGTATGCCGTTGATTAAACGCGAGTCTATTTTTTTATACCTATTTTACCGATATTTTCTAATGATATATTATAATGGTGTATTATGACTCAGGAACGACTTGATCAAAAAACGTTTCAATCCGCCGGACCATCGCTAATCCTTCAGGTATTATCCCAAGGAATTGCTTTGGTTGTGGGAATCATTTTGGTTCGGCTTCTCGACCCTAAGGATTACGGAATTTGGGGGATTTTGATGGTTTTCTGGGCTGTCGGGTTGTCGTTTACTTCAGGAGGGTTTGGAGCTGCAATTTTACAAAAGAAAGAAATTGACAAGGAAGACCTCGATTCCGTCTTTTATTATAATTTGTTTATGGCTTGCCTGTTGGCGTTGGTTCTTTTCTTCAGCGCGGGATGGCTTGCCGAATTTTTTCATCAGCCCGTTTTGAAATCTGTTACGCGGCTTGTTTCATTGGGATTTCCCATTTCAGCTCTTGGCGTTATTCAGCATACGCTTCTGGGGCGAAATATGAAACAGCAATTAAGCTCCTTAGCGAGTTTTATAGGACAAATTGCAGCTGTTCCTCCTGCGCTTTACATCGCCTGGAAGGGTTACGGCGTTTGGGCGTTGGCGTGGCAAATGGTTATTGTACAGAGCGTTGCCACCCTAACGGTTTTTTCTTTCTGCCGCTGGCTTCCGGGATTGAAGTTCAGCTTAAGAGTCCTTCGCAGTCTGTTCCACTACGGTTCAAGTATCTTGTTGGCAGACCTTGTTGAGAATATTTTTACCAATGTTTATAATATTGTTATCGGAAAAGTTTACCCCATTGCAACGCTTGGCTATTTTGAACGCGGTCGACAGTATGCGGCTCTTTGGCCTCAAAGTGTAGTATGGACCATTAGTAAAGTATTGTTTGCAGCTTTCTCGAAAATTCAGGAAGACATTCCCCGGCTGAAGAACGCTGTGGTGGAGTCGCTCAAGATGTGCGTTTTTATCGTCGTTTTCCCGTCGCTGCTCATAGCTGCGCTGGCAGTTCCGTTTGTGAGCGTCATTCTCTCCGAGAAATGGCTTCCCATCGTGCCATACTACCAGACGCTGACCCTTATTTTTATTCTCTACCCGCTTTACTATCTGAATCTGCAGGTTACAGCCGCACGGGGACGGTCGGAAATTTATCTCGGACTGATCTCGCTCAACAAGCTGTTTGTTATGATTAATATTTTGTGCACCGTCTGGATTTCCGTAATGGCGATGGTCTGGGGCATGGTTGTCGTTTCCCTCTTATCCCTCTACTTCAACACGCGATACACAAAACGAGTCCTCGGCTACGGGCTAAGAATGCAGTTGTGGGATTCGCTTCCATACCTGATCTATTCGCTCATAGCCAGCGTCGCGGCGTACGGGCTTTATCTGCTTCTGTGGCCCATAAACCACTGGCTCGGCTTGCTCGCGCCGTTAGCCGCCGGATGTCTGGTCTATCTCCAGCTTAATATTTTTTGCTATTCGCCCGCCTTCGACACCGCTTGGCGTCTGGCAGAAGAACAATTACAGCAATGGCGACAAAAGAAAGACGAGGAAAAGACAGAGTCTAACGAAGAAGCGTAAATCCCTACTCCCTACTCCCTATTCCCTACTCCCTATTTTCCCGTTCTTCTTTCAAACTCAGGCGGATCATCTGCCATGAGTTCCAGGAGTTGTGGCACAGAATGTACATCAGCGGGACGATCGCAACCATGGGTTCGCAGAATTCCATGGCAAGGGCAACGGTAACGGCGATGTTCTTTTGTCCCAGCGTCTGCGAGGATTCCCGGGGGAACTCTTTGGACAGGAAATGTCCCAGGGTGAAGTTGGTAACGCAAACGCACAACGCGGTTAAAAAGCACATCGGGACGAACCAGCGCTGGCTGGCGTCGAGTTCGTTCCAAATCGTGTTGGACGCCCCGGAAAGCATAATCGTAATACAGCAAACCCAGAGCAAAAACGAAATCATTCTGTACGCCTTGGGGAAGCGATTCTTTGACGATGGCGCGAACCAGCGAATTATCAGCGATACGCCGACGGGAATAAAAATCAAAAATCCGACGCGCTGCGCTATCGGCAGAAAGAGTTCCAAAAATCCCTTGTCCGCCGCTTCCGGGAGCAGATGCGGCAGAATCAACGGAATGGCAACTGCAACGGTAAACGTCGTCATGACAAACGCCGTTACGCCGTATTCGATATTCTGTTTTAAAAAGCTGATAACCGACGGCGCGGCAGAACCCGTCGGGGCGATTCCCGCCATAAACGCTCCGACTGCCAGTACCGGCTGGTTCAAAGCGGTGAAAATAAAATAGAACGTCAGAGGAATAGCAATGTTTGCAGCAACAATCGCAAAGACGCTGGCGCGGATTCTGAGCTGATTCCAGTTGAGCTGAAGGAAAACCAGAAACAGCATCCCCATCACCAAATACGGAACCGCAGCGCGATAGGCGTTGAGCCACGGGCAGGACAGCCCAATAGCGAACGCGCTGAGAAGCGAAAGCGGAGCGAATAGGAGGCGGAGATATTTCATTTGGGCGGGAAATAAATGGAAGGCGGTAATGGAGTGAGCTTTAGCGAACGGAATTACGCATTCGCCGACAGGCGAACATAATGAAGGGACAGGCGTTTTGGTTCGCCTAACGGCGAACTGCGTAACTCCACTCCCGTTGGTCGTTTCGTTACCGCCTTCCATTAATTGCTAATCTCAGAAATTCCTCGT
>JAZRTH010000505.1:0-2267 GCA_045651945.1 Thermoguttaceae bacterium | reverse complement strand
TTCTACGGCGGTTTTTATCCACGATCCAGAATCGTTTTCGGCTGCGAAAGAGATTTTCGCCGCCTCGCCGCCTCGTATTGTATTTTGATTTTCAATCGTTTATAATCTCTGGTAGTTGGAAACGCAAGGATTGCTGGTTTCCAGGTTTTATCCCGCCTAAACAATACGAAAGAAGAGGTTTGAAATGTTAAAACGAATCTGTGTGGTCGCGCTGGCGCTGATTGGCGCGGCGTTCTGGACGTCTGCTATTATCGCGGAGGAAGCGGCGCCGGAGCCATTGATGGAATTGGTCGGTTCCCTTTCCGGCTCTGAACTGCAAACGCTGGCTAAAGCGCTGCACAGCTGCAATCTGACGCCGAAGGAGTCGCTCCTTCAAGTTGAAAGCTCTGGATCGGATCCGTATTTCCATATCGTCAAGGGGTTCCCCGCTGGCAAGTACCGAATGGTTCTCTACTTCAATCAGGATATCGAATCGGTTCGGAAATGGCAGCTGTTTTGGGCAACCGCTCAGAGGGGATACAATCCCGACGCGTCCGAACACAGCTCAATTCCGATTATAAACGACGGCGTTCCTTGTGTTACAATTGATTTTGACGCTCTTGAGGATGTAACAACGTTTCGACTGGATCCGCCGGATCGTCCGGGCGTTTGGAATATAACCAAAATTGACCTGTTCAAGCGGACGGACAACCCGATAGTCGTCATTGAGAAAAAGACGTTTCCGGACAAGGCGCAGTTTATTCTCGAGAACCAGTCGGACAAGCCTGTTAAAGCGTCGATTGGGTTCGAGACAACAGTAAAAATGATAACCGCCGAATTCGCGCCGCGGGAAAAGAAGACAATTGACTTTCCTGCTTATCAGAGAAGTTTTTATCAAACTCTTATTTTGAAAATCGAAACTGACGGTGGATTCAAACCGTATTTGACGGCTGGCTGCTCGCTTAACGTCAACGCCAAAACGGACGGCTGGAAGGAATTGCCAACGTCGCAGGGCGTTTGGAAATTCGCGCCGATTGGAAAGGGCAATCTTGCTGCGTTCGTTAAAAAGGGAGAATCGACTCCGTGCGCTGTTTTGATTTCTCACAGTCCAACTTTACTGGAAGATCTCAACCTGAAAGTCAACGGCAGCGAGCTGATCTTGAATCCGGCTAAAGAAAACGGCGCGCTTCCGGACGTAACGCTTTTTGTTATGGGGGAAATGACCAACGCCTCGTTCCCGGGCATTGAGATGCTGGAAAAGGGCGAACAAAGTTCATCCAAACGGTCTGTCGAGACGCCCAAGTATTACCGCGTTCGACCGCCTCGCGACTGGGTAACGCAAACGACGATGCTGATTATTACCGACCGCTGTCGGGCGTCGATGCGCTGGAACGACGCGGAATGTCAGCCGGAATTCGCCGTCCCGGACTTCGTTTTCGGAACAGAAGCCGGCGGGCGTATGGGACTGTATAATGTCGATCACGGCGAGCCGTGGCGCGTAAGCGCCCTGACAGAAAGCAGTGAAGACTTTTCTCGCTACTCGCAACTCACAACTCGCAACTCAAAAGACGGGGAATATATCTCGATTGTTATCGATTCAACCGACTGGGTCAGCGCGATTCTGGAAGACGTCAAAGCTGTCTACGGGGATTTGCCGGACGTTCCCGTCCCTCCGCGGTCAGCGGAAGAACAGGCGGAATTCTGCCGCGAGGCGTTCCAGGGGAAACTGCGAAACGAGAACGGCTGGGGACATTGCGTCGAACCGCGCTGGGGTCGCGCCTGGTTTGCCGACCTGGCATCTTGCGACTGGCGGCTGGCGAAAGGCGAAGTCGACTACGCCGACAAACCGTTTGTTCCCGGCGGCGGGCACATAACAAACCCGTCGATCTATTTTGTTACAAGTCAGGCTCAGCGATACCTCGATCAGTACGGCGCCGGCGTTCGGAATTTGATAAGAATGATTAAAGAGAATCCCGCCATGCCGTACTACGGCAAGTACGACCGAACGCACTGGGAACACGAAGCGCTGGGAATAATCGCCCGAAATGCGGCGACGGTGTTGGAATTCGCCTACTTAACCGGCGACAAAGAGGCGCTGGCAGCGGGCTTGGCGGCGCTCGAAAAGGCAAAGCGATTTACCGTGCCTCGCGGGGCGCAGACGTGGGAAATGCCGCTTCATACGCCTGACCCGCTTGCCGCGGCGTACGCTATTAAAGCCTTTGTCCGCGCCTACGAACTGACGGGAAACAAAGAGTATCTTGCTCACGCCAGAAAATGGGCGATTATCG
>JAZRTH010000504.1:0-1671 GCA_045651945.1 Thermoguttaceae bacterium | reverse complement strand
CGACAGGCGCGTCGAACGTCAGAGAGCACCCTTCCGCAACGTCGGTAAGCGGTTTAACGTCAAACATGCGTCTGACCACGCCGGCGCAGCCGCGATGTACGTCTCGAACAATCGCGCCGACTTGGGCGTCGTCGTACGGCTGAAGGTCTTCCTGAAGGAAATCGACAAACCGCGCCTCGCGCTGAAAGGCGGCTAAAAGCGTCAAGGCGTCGGAACGAAGGGGCTTTTCCACAACCTTCTTTTCAACGATTTTCTCGACAACCTTTTCGACAACGGTCGTTTCTTTAGGCGCGTCCGCCGGCGGATTCAACGCCAAATGAACCTTCTTCGCGGCGTCGCCGCTGAACAATATCTGAAAAAATACTTTGAAAGCGTAAAATATTCGCATGGTGGTTTAGGCAGTAGGCAATAGGCAGTAGGCAGTAGTTTTAAATGAGGCGCTTTGCGCCAATACAAATTATACTCATCTCGACGACCCTTTCAAGTAGTCGTCTAAAATCTTAAAGTCCGGCTCGAACTGTTTGGCTTGAGCCGGGGTTGGGGTTTTGAACGGTCGGACGACGCGGAAGCCCGCGCAGCAGGCGTCGGTGAAAAAACAAATGGACGGAGGACTCTGCGGGTCTTGCATCTTCCAGTCTTTGTGGGACGCCCAGCGGGCGGCGGAGCGGAGTCGTTCCGGGTCGTCGTTCCAGGAACCGCCGCGGAATACGACTTTGTACTCGGCGCTGCCGCTTGGGTTGAGCGGGTCAATGAGCGTCTTGCCTTGCGTAGCGTCGATGAGCTTTTTATACCCGTTGACTTCATACTTGTCAAGACACATTTCCCAGACGTTGCCGTGCATATCGTACAGACCCCACGGATTCGGCTTTTTCGTTCCGACTTTAGCGTACTTGTCGGAACAGTTGTCGTAGTACACCGCGTAGTCGTCGATGTCGGCAGCGTCGAAGCTGTACGGACCAGTCGTACCGGCGCGGCAGGCGTATTCCCATTCCGCTTCAGTCGGCAATCTGTACAGACGTCCGGTAACGGCAGTTAGCCATTTGCAGTACAGTTTGGCGGCAAACGGAGTAACGTTGATAGCGGGGTAACGTCCGTCTTTGCCCATGCCGCAAGTCATGTCTGTATAGGCGCAAGCGGAAGGACAGGGAATCGCGTCCGCCATTTGCGTATTAGGCGTTTCCGGCTCGTTCGCCTCTTTACGAAGTAGCGCTGACCGTCCTGTCAACCAGGACAGGTATTCGTCCCACGTTACTTCGCATTTGCCCATCCAGAATGGCGAGACTTGAACTTTATGCTGAGGCCCTTCCGACGCGGGATCGTAGAAGTATTCCGGCTCGGCTTCGCCGCCTTGATCTTTCTGCTCTTGTTCGGAAGACCCCATGAGGAATTCTCCGCCCTTGATGGGAACCATGTCAAACGCGACGCCGGTTCCAGGAATCGTTTCTGTATAGGGCTTCATGTCGGATTCCGTCGCAGCGGCGGCGTTGGTAACGTCAACCTGGGGCAGATCCCATTCCGGGCAAAGCTTTCGATACTCCTGCGCCATCGCGGCAGAGCAGACTGCAATTGCAATGACTTCCAGCAGGAGGGTATTAAATAATCCCCGTATGTTGGTTATATTTGTCATTTGAAGTCTATCTCCTTGAATGCCTAGCCGCGTCTGAATCCTGT
>JAZRTH010000503.1:0-5498 GCA_045651945.1 Thermoguttaceae bacterium | reverse complement strand
CCTTACTTCGTATTAACGTTTAACCAAACAATTCTCTGATTAGTCAATAATGCAAAATAACAATACCCCAGCGTCAAATACCGCTGATACTGAAGTTAAAACCACGTTTACAACCATTCGAGAAACGGTGGAATCAATTGTAATCGCCTTCATTTTAGCATTAACGTTTAGAACGTATATCGCAGAAGCGTTTATGATTCCAACTGGAAGCATGGCAAACGAGTTAATGGGGCGGCATAAAGACATTTACTGCCCCGGCTGCGGATTCCGATTCAAAGTTGGAGCTACAGAAGAAGTCGAACGCGATACCGGACGCAAGATTCGAGGCGCTTTTATTGACGGCGTTGTTTGTCCTAACTGCCGCGTTGGCATTGACTTAACGCGAGAAGCGATTAACGGGCGAGATTGGCCCTCATACAGCGGAGACAGAATTGTCGTTGGGAAATACCCCTATAGAATGAGCAAACCAACTCGCTGGGACGTGTTTGTCTTTATGTTTCCCGGCAATACGCAAACTAACTATATTAAACGACTGGTCGGCATGCCGAACGAAACGCTGCGAATTCAGCATGGCGACGTGTTTACCCGTCCGCTTGACAGCAAAGAGGATGCGGATTTCCAAATTGTCCGAAAGCCTGCAGACAAGATTCTGGCTGTCATGCAAAACGTTTACGACGACGATAAACGCAATCCCGATTTTGACGCCAAAACAAATTGGCCTCACCGCTGGATTGCCGCCGAGGGAAGCGTTTGGGAAAGTCAGAAGGAAAAGTCCGACTACCATTGTCAGGCGTCGAGCGATGCAAAAATCAACTGGTTAATGTATCAGCACGTTGTTCCAACTTACGACGTCCTGCTGCATTACTATCAGGGCGTCAAACCAACTAATACGTCAGACGTTCGCCCGTCTTTGATTACAGACATGAACGCATACAACTTCACGCGTCTGAAAACCGGGCACGCTGACCCGCGCCAGTTTTCTCCCACGGCAGAACAGCTGGGAATGCATTGGACGGGAGATTTAATCGTCGAAAGCGACCTTACGCCGGCGGCTGCAACAGGAAAAGCTTATTTGCAGCTTATCAAAGGCGGCGTTGTCTTTACAGCGACAATCAATCTGGCAGATCAAACGGCTCAGTTGTCTATCTCGGGTCAAAGCGCCTGGAAACCGAAAGCGTCTGTTAAAATCAAGGCGGGAAAGAAGAATTCCCTGCGCTTTGCCAACGTTGATCAAGCTTTGTATTTATGGGTCAATGGAAAGCTGGTTAAATTTGATTCCACAACCGAGTATAACGCTCTGGACAATTCGCTGCCAACCAAAGACGACCTCAATCCGGCTCGAATTGGCGTGGAAGGAGTTGAGGCAAAAGTTGAACATCTCAAGTTGTATCGAGACCTTTACTATATTGCGGCGCAGCGTCCGATTTATCGGCACATTACCGATTACGAAGACGGAATGCTGCCATACAACGAAGATTCGGCAGAAGACATGGAAGACTTCTTCCGCAATCCAACTCGCTGGGGACGTTTAGCGTCACGTCGAACAGTTCAGTTTGATTTGCATGAAGGTCAGTATTTCGCCATGGGCGACAACTGCACGCACAGCGAAGACAGCCGTCTGTGGGGACGTCCTGACGAAGGCGTTGATTTCTTTGTTGCCGAAGACCTTTTAATCGGCAAGGCGCAGTTTGTCTTTTGGCCTCACACTTATAAGCGTTTTATTCCCAACGTGTTTGATATGAGAAAAGTTAAATAAAGGACAGGTTAACTTATGGGCGTACTGCTGGAAGCGAAATCGCTGAAAAAGAAACTCTATCGTTTTAAAAACTTCAAATGGGAAAGCAATTTATCCGTTAAGGACGTTTCTCTTTACGTGAATGAAGGAGAAATTGTCGGTTTGCTTGGACCTAACGGCGCGGGAAAATCAACCAGTTTAAAAATGATTTCCGGAGACCTCAAACCGGACGAAGGCTGCGTTATTTTTAACGGGCAGGACATTACCGCCTGGCCAATGTATAAACGCTGCAGTTCCGGGTTGGGATACATGGCTCAGGAAAACTCGCTTTTCAAACAAATGACGGTCGAAAACAATCTCATCGGCATTATGCAGATGCAGGGATTTTCGAAGCAGGAATGTCGTTCGCGCTGCGAAGAACTCATGGAGTTGTTCAATCTCAACCATATTCGCAACAACCTGGCAGCAAACATTTCCGGCGGTGAAAAGCGTCGTCTGGAAGTGGCGCGCGCGTTAACCAGACGTCCCAAAATGCTTATTCTCGACGAACCGTTTGCCGGCGTCGACCCGAAAGTTACGCAGTCGGTTCTCGACTTGGTTTTTGACTTATGGCGAAACTGGGGAATTGCAATTCTTATTACAGACCACGACTATCTGCACATCATCCAGATGGTTGAACGATGTTACGTCATTTCCAACGGCCAGGTGGTTTTTGAGGGAGGAGTCAACGACCTGATTAACGATCCGGTCGTTCAGCGCGATTATCTTGGAAACGTTGAGCAGCAAATTATTACCGTTGACGAATTCGGCCGCAAAAGAGTTAACAGTCGGCATAATTCGCCCAGCAGCGAATTATATACAGAAGCAGGAACAAGGAATTCGAGATTTCAAACCGAAAGCGTCTCTCTGCTTCAAAAATCTTCGGTCAGTTCGCCAGAGAATCAGGTTTTGGAACAGCCTCAGTCAGACGTTGATTCAAAACTGACGTCTTCGTCCAATCTATCGTCGGATTCTGATCTGTCTCAGTTGTTACAAGCGGTTCAGACGGACGATTTCCAGGCAGACAGTCTGGATAATTCAGATAATAAGCCATCGGCTTCACTGGCGGAGTTTTATCAAAAATCGAACCCGATGCCTAATGAGTCTCACTCTTCCGAGTTGCAAAATCAAAATCTGGAATCTGATTCGGAAGAATCTACTCAACGCAACAACGATCAGCAGCGTACGCGGAAAAACACCGTTTCAGGTCCGTCGATTAAACCGTTCAGAAGGAAAAAATAAGACGTTTGACGCCAATAATCAAGAGAAAAAACAAGGGGCGTAAGGAGAAAACTTGCGTCCCTCAATTTTTATGCTGTAACAACGCTTTCTGTCTGAATGCAGCACGTTACTCTAAATTAAAATTCTCTGTTTGATTCCCTTTAATTTCGACCGTCAATTCAGACTGAGCGCCGTATTTGTCCGGAACAAAATCCGTCCAAAACGGGCTTCCGTCCAGCATCTTTTGATTAGGATCGGGTTTGGAACCGGTAATTTTGACGGTCATGGTTCCTTTTCGAACCTTGGCTGTGTACTTCCCATTGCTAATAGACGCTCCCTGCGGAGAAAGCCGGGAATCGCCTGGAACAAAAGAAATGGAGCCGTCTGGAACCAGCTCGCCTTTATAGGACACGGTTCCGCTAACAGTGTAGAGTTTCTCTTTTCCGCAGCCGGAAAGCGTCAGCGATACAACGCAAAGCGTCAACAAAAAAAATATCGTTCGGGAATTCATCTGAATTATTAGCAGGGAATGGGGAATAGGAAAAAGGGAATGGGGAATAGGAAACGATTTCCAAATCCCTGATATTCTTTAATCTTCAATAGCGATGCTTTCCATACCGTTGCGGCTTCCCATGGCGTGATACGCTTCCAGGTCAACGTTTGCAGGAATAAAAGTTACAGACCCGTCGCACATGGAGGCGGCAACGCCGTCGCTGCTGTGATAAGATCGGGCTGATACAAGGTTTTTCTGGTTGGTGTTTGTACACGGCGCATATTTCGTGGAAATGCAATAATGATGACGGTCAGGTTCTGTCGTGTTTGGCGCGTACAACGTGGAAAACAGCGCGCCAGTATGGCGGGCGTTGATAAGTCGGCCGCGAATGTCTTCTCCGCCAGATCCCATCGCTCCGTCTGGAACAAGGCGAATTTCGCTGAACATGAGCGTGTTCGACGTCCCGTCTGTTACATGCGCCGGTTTTATGCTTCTTAACGGAGGGAAAATCCCGTTGAGATCCATGCAGTATTCCTGTTTCCAGGTTCCGGAAGCGTCTACGTTGAAATACGTATTGCCGCCGTTGCCGACGTAATTCCCGTGAAATCCCTGCTGGTTTTGAGCGGAAGAACCGTTGTGAACTTTGGGATTGTTTTGGTCGTCCGGACACATCAGCGTAGAAACGATGGTTGTTTTTGCCGGCAAATTGGTATAGTCGAAACTGCCTCGCCCGCCGTTGGATTCAGGAAAATGATAGTGCTGGTCATAAATATCATACAAAGCAACCTGTTCGATATATGGCAGAATGTGATAATACCAGCTGCGGCGCATCCACGCTTCCGGTTGGCTTTCGTTGTCGATGTATCCATAGGAGCCGCAGCAATAAACCTGATGAGTTGCTTCGTAACTTACCACAGCAAGCGTAATCTGCTTGATATTGTTGGTGCATTGCATTCGCCGCGCCGCCTCTCGCGCCGCCTGAACCGCCGGCAGAAGCATGCCAACCAAAACGCCTATAATCGCAATGACGACAAGCAGTTCTACAAGCGTAAAACCGGTTATATTAACGTTGCGTTTCATTATTGTATCTTTCAATGTAATGTTTTTATTTATAATCAAGAAAAGAAAAAAGGAATCGGATAAAGACAAAGACCATAAACAACTACTGCCTACTGCCTTTTTATTTCTCCGCTCGAATCTTTTTCCATTCCGCGACCGCGAGCTGATCGCATTTTTCGTTTTCTGGATGCCCTTGATGTCCGGGAACGTAAGTATATTTAATTTTGTGAACCTGATTCAATTCGTCGAGAGTCTGCCACAAATCGACGTTTTTTACAGGCTTTCCATTGGCGAGTTTCCAACCCTTCTTTTTCCAGGAGGAAATCCACCTCGTCAGTCCGTTGCCGACGTAAGAGCTGTCAGAAACCAGTTCGACGGAAACCGGACGAGTCAACGCCTGCAATCCTTCGATAACCGCCATAAGTTCCATGCGGTTGTTGGTTGTATTTGCTTCTCCGCCTGAACGGACTTTTTCACGTCCGGTCGCTTTATGTCGAAGAATATACGCCCAGCCGCCCGGTCCCGGGTTTCCGCTGCAAGCTCCGTCAGTATACAATATTACTTCACACATAACATATATTATAATGAATTTTGAGAAAAAACAAGCCGGGGACAAAAAATCACTACTCTCATTTCCTCTCCCTTCCCCCTTGTTATTATCGGCGATTATTGTATTATATATAGGATAAAGTGAGAAGCGGCGTCTTCTTTGCCGGCTTCGGGTTATGAATTTCAGGATTATTTAAGTTATTATGTACAGAACACACACGTGCGGCGCCCTGAGGGCGGAACATATTGGACAGGAAGTTACGATTTGCGGTTGGGTTGACCGAATTCGCAATCAGGGCGGGCTGGTTTTTGTCAACCTCCGAGACAGATACGGGATTACTCAAACGGCTTTTGCTCCCGAGGCGGGCGAAGACCTGCTCGAACAGGCTCGCGGGCTGAAAA
>JAZRTH010000502.1:0-2847 GCA_045651945.1 Thermoguttaceae bacterium | reverse complement strand
AAATGGAGCAACGCTCAGTACGACGAACTTCTCAAAAAGTCGGAAATGGAATCGGATCCCGCCAAGCGAATGGAAATACTCGCCCAGGCGGAAGATCTGCTCATGAGAGAAATGCCGTTCGTCCCGTTGTACTTCTACACGTCACAGGAGATGGTTCGCAGCAACGTTCGCGGCTGGTACGCCAACCCGATCGACACCCACCCGCTAAAGCATATCCGAAAAGAACAAAAAACAAGCGCCAAATAAAACGCCCTGACCGGGATTTGTCAGGGCGATTCAAAAAAGCGTTTGACGCTATTGTTTTTTATTTTCGCTTTCGATATCTTTCAGGATTGATTGGGCGCCCTTATTTCCCTTATCAGCCGCTTTGCGTAACAGTTCGATTCCTTTCGCTCTGTCTTCTGGAACGCCGTCGCCATCAAGATAACACAGCCCTAACGCCGCGATTGCATCCAGATTCTCTTGATCAGCCGCTTTGCGAAGCCACTTAATGCCTTCGGCTTTATTCATTTCAACGCCAGTTCCAGTTAAATATAAAGAACCCAAACTGAATTGAGCGCTGGGCAATCCCTGTTGAGCCGCTTTCTTCCACCATTTAAACGCCTCTTTTTCATTTGGGGAATCGCCTTCAAACATATAGTACAAGCCAAGCATGTCTTGCGCCATAGCTTCGCCATTTTCAGCCGCCATGAGATACCATTTTACACTCTCTTCTTTGTCAATTGGAACGCCTATGCCATAGTAATAACTATCGCCCATATATAATTGAGCGATTGAACGTCCGTTTTCAGCCGCTTCGCGAAGATATTGAATCGCTTTGGCGTCGTCTTGATCAACGCCTACGCCTCTGCGATAGCAAACTCCTAACGCCTCTATAGCGTCAAGATCTCCTTGCTCAGCCGCTTTGAGGAACCATCGGACGCCTTCCTCTTTATCCAACGGAACTCCAGTTCCAGTCATACAAGCGTTTCCCATATTAAATTGAGCGTTAGCCAATCCCATTTGAGCCGCTTTTTCCCACAATTCAACAGCGGTCTTAACATCCTTCTTTACGCCCAGCCCTTCCATATAACACATGCCGAGCATGTTCTGCCCCATGGGTTCGTCTTTTTCAGCCGCCTTGCGATACCATTTAACCGCTTCTTCTTTATTGACCGGAACGCTAACGCCGTTAAAATAACAATCGCCAAGATTGACTTGAGAAAGTTCGTGCCCTTGTTCAGCCGCTTTACGATACCATTTTACCGCTTCTACTTTGTTTTCTTCAATGCCGTCGCCATAAAAATAACAAAACCCCAGCATGTACTGAGCGTCTGCAAATCCCTGTTCCGCAGATTTCCGAAACCATTCAACCGCTTTTTTGACGTCTTGCGTTACGCCCTCGCCATTATAAAAGCATGAGCCGTATGTAAACTGCGCCTTGGGGTGCCCCAGTTCCGCCGCCTGACGATATAACTCAACGGCTTTTTCTTCGTCTTCCGGAACGCCGTACTCGTCAAGAAGACTTTGAGCCTGCTGATAAATTGCTTCCGCTTCTTCAGAAGCGCCGTCGGCGAAACATTGATTGAAAAGGGACGTCTGCGCGCCGCTAAACAGCGCTGACGCTGCAAACGTTACAACAAAAACGATGAAGGTGTAAAGTGTTCGGGCGTTCATGGAAGTTAAAAAAATAAAAAGGTGAATAAACAATTCATTCCAATACTGTTATACTTATTCTACTTGAAATTTCCCGAAAAATGAGCTATTAGCTCCTAGCTAATAGCCGCTAGCTTGGTTATCCCTATTCCTTGCGATAACGCACAAATCAGGTTTATCAAGCTAATAGCTAGAAGCTAGCAGCTAGAGGCTTAACATCGGAAAAACTCAAGTCGTTTAAGTATATTATAATCAAATGCCAACGATTTTATTTCCCCGCCAGTATCTTTTGCGCTGCGGCGGAACCAACGCCCAGGACGTCAACGCCCGTCTGACGGGTTAAGACAACGTCCAGGGCGGAAACAACGGCGAGGATGTCTGTTACATCGACCATGCCCATGTTGGAAATTCTGAACGCCCTGCCCTTCCAGTCGCCTTGCGCGCCGGCGAGTTTCAAGCCGTAGCTCAATTCCAGTTCCTTGAGCAGTTCTTTGACGTTGACGGCGTCCGGGACGTGAATTACCGTCAGCGCGTCTGCGGAACGTTCCGCGACGATACGAATCCCGGGAATCCGCTCTCCCCAGGCGGCAACGGCGGCGCGAACCATCTGCGCCTTTGTAACGTTTTCCGCCCAGACGGCTTCCATGGACTCTTCCAGCAGAATTCGGACGCTTTCGTCCATCGCCTCAATGAGCGACCGCGCCGGGGTAAACGGCGCTCCCTGCGTCTTTTCCCAGTTGAGGTACTTGAGCAGGTCGAGATAAAAGACGCGGCGGTTGGGCGTCGATTCCATAACCGCTTTCGCTTTCGGACTGACGGCGACAACCGACAGACCAGGCGGGGTCATGAGCGCTTTTTGCGACCCGACCGCCAGCAGGTCAACGTGCCAGTCGTCCGTCCAGAGTTCGACCGCGCCTGCGCCGCTGATGCCGTCGACAACCCACAGCGCGTCAGTCTGGGCGACGACCTGACCGATGCCGGCGATGTCGTGCTGCACCCCGGTTGACGTCTCAACGAGCGTTCCGTAAACCGCCTTGATTTGCGGGTTTGCGTCGAGGTACTCTTTGACCTTTTCCGGCTTGAACCGTTCGCCCCACGGGACTTCGTACCGAATCGCCGTCCCGCCGTAACGTTCGACCAGGTCTGCCCAGCGTTCAGCGAACTTCCCGCTGTACAGAACCAGAGCGACGTCGCCGGGAACGATGACGTTGG
>JAZRTH010000501.1:0-3669 GCA_045651945.1 Thermoguttaceae bacterium | reverse complement strand
TTAGCTGTTAGCTGCTAGCTATTAGCTTGAGGACTGGCAACTCTAAGTTGTTAGTTTAAAGCCAGAAGCAAAACGCAAAAGCTAGAGGCTAGCAGCTAGAAGCTAAAAGCTCTCTAAAATCACATGTCCAAGCCCAAAATTCCATGGTCGACGTATCTTTGGCCCGGTTTGCCGCAGCTGACGCAGCGGGGAACCTGGACTGCGCTGTTTTGGGCTTTGGCAACCGCGTTTCTGGCTGACGGCGTTATTATTACCCGATACATCTGGCCGGAAACGTTCGACGTCTTTTGGGACAACGTCATCCTGGGCTGTTTTATTGGCGTGTACGTCGTCGGCTGTTTTGTCTCGTATCAGATCGAAAAAACAAGAGCGGCTTTATGTCAAACGTCAAATAACGACCTCTTTCCAGAAGCCCAAAAACGCTATCTGGAAGGGAAGTATTTTGAAGCGGAGCAAACCCTGGTCAAACTGCTTAACGCGACTCCGGAAGATATTCCTGCAAGATTGCTGCTAATTGATTTGCTTATCGTCAATCGACGTTTGGAAGAGGCTGTCAAACAGCTTCAGCAAACGCTGGAATATTCTGAAGCGCAGCCGTGGAAATGGGAGCTTATTGCCGTCAACGAACATATCAAACAGGTTCGGCAAGAAATGCTCAGTCAGGGAAATCAACTCGCCTAGCTTTTTAAGACGAGAAACGCTTTTTGTCTAAAGAATCTGAATTATTTTATTTTCTCGAACAGGGGATATATGAAAAACGTATCTATACCGAAGAAGATTTGTCATTCAACAGAAATATAAATCTGTTAAATTTGAAGATTTAATCAGACAGCGTTTCGCTGAACTTTTCTTCTCCCCCCCTTTGTAATTGCTTTTCGTATATTATAATATGATAATATAATAAGAAAGAAAGCAATTTAAATGGCATTCCTGTATTAGGAGATAATTTTACATGTACGAAAGGTTTACAGATCGCGCACGCAAGGTCATGCAGCTTGCCAACCAGGAAGCGCAGCGTTTCAATCACGAATATATTGGAACGGAACACATTCTCCTGGGTCTTATTAAAGAAGGCAGCGGAGTCGCCGCAAGCGTTTTGAAAAATCTGGGCATTGATTTGCGTAAAATCCGCCTGGAGGTAGAAAACGTTGTCCAGTCCGGTCCGGACATGGTAACCATGGGCAAGCTTCCGCAAACTCCTCGAGCAAAAAAAGTCATTGAGTATTCCATGGAAGAGGCTCGCAATCTCAACCACAACTACGTTGGGACAGAGCACCTTCTGCTTGGCCTGCTTCGCGAACACGAGGGCGTAGCCGCTCAGGTTCTGATGAACCTTGGTTTGAGGCTGGAAGACGTCCGTGACGAAGTATTGGCTCTTTTGGGACGCGACTCCGATTCAGACGGAGACGACGATTCCTCCCGCGGCGGTCGACGCGGATTTGGCGGCGGACCGGCTCATTCGAATTATCACAATTCGTCTGAAGAATCCGAACCGCCGGAGCGTCCTTCCAAAAACAGCAAATCCAAAACCCCGGCTCTGGACAGTTTCGGTCGAGATTTGTCGGAGTTGGCAAGAACGCACAAGCTGGACCCGGTTATTGGTCGACAGACAGAAATCGAACGCACGATGGAAATTCTGGCTCGACGAACCAAAAACAACCCGGTTCTTTTGGGCGAAGCGGGCGTTGGAAAGACGGCTATTGTCGAAGGGCTGGCGCAGCGCATTTGCGAAGGCGCAGTTCCGGAACTGCTTGCCGACAAGCGCATCGTCGTTCTCGATCTCGCCATGATGGTCGCCGGTACAAAATACCGAGGTCAGTTTGAAGAGCGAATCAAGGCGATTATGACGGAAGTCAAACGGGCGCACAACATCATCCTGTTCATTGACGAACTTCACACCCTCGTCGGAGCGGGCGGAGCGGAAGGCGCCATCGACGCGTCCAACGTTCTCAAGCCGGCGTTGTCACGCGGAGAAATCCAGTGCATCGGCGCTACGACTTTGGACGAGTACCGCAAATACGTCGAAAAGGACGCCGCTCTGGAACGACGTTTCCAAAGCGTTATCGTCAACCCGGCAACCAAAGACGAAGCGGTTGAAATCATCAAAGGGCTTCGCGAACGATACGAAAAGCATCACCACGTCAAATTTACAGACGACGCTATCGTTTCCGCCGTCGAGCTGTCAGACCGTTACATTTCCGGCCGTTGTCTGCCAGACAAGGCAATCGACGTCATTGACGAGGCTGGCGCCAAGATTCACCTCAAACTTGTAACGCGTCCGCCAGATCTGAAGGAGATGCAAAAGGAAATCGACGCTATCGGCGTTGAAAAAGACGCTGCGGTCGCCGCTCAGGACTTTGAAAAAGCCGCTACGCTGCGAGATAAAGCCGACAAGATTCGTCAAAAGATGAACGAACTCGGTCAGGAATGGAAAGAGAAATCCAAAGAGGTCTGCGGTACGGTCGATTCCGACGTCATTGCAGACGTCATTTCCAAAATGACGGGCATCCCGCTCACTCGTATGACGATGGAAGATTCCGAACGCCTGGTCAACATGGAAAAGGAACTCCACGAACGCGTTATCAGCCAGGACGAAGCGATCAAAAAGATTTCCGAAGCGGTTCGCCGTTCTCGCGCCGGCTTGAAAGACCCGAAACGTCCGACAGGCTGTTTCCTCTTTGCCGGACCGACCGGCGTTGGAAAAACGCTTTTGGCTAAGACGCTGGCGAAGTTCATGTTCGGAGATGAAGACGCGCTGATTCAAATCGACATGTCCGAGTACATGGAAAAGCATACTGTCAGCCGCCTCGTCGGCGCCCCTCCCGGATACGTCGGCTACGAAGAAGGCGGTCAGCTGACAGAAAAGGTTCGCCGCCGTCCGTATTCGGTCGTTTTGCTGGATGAAATCGAAAAAGCCCATTCAGACGTCTACAACATGCTTCTCCAAATGATGGAAGAAGGACGATTGACAGACAGTTTCGGCCGCAACATCGATTTCCGCAACACGATTATCATCATGACGACCAACGCCGGCGCAGACGCCATTAAAAACGAGTCCGCCTTCGGGTTCGGCGATTCCGATTCTGACGCCTCGTACGAGAGCATGAAAACTCGCGTTACAGACGAATGCGAAAAGTTCTTCAGACCGGAATTCCTCAACCGTCTGGACGACTTAATCGTCTTCCGACATCTGACTAAAGACAATTTGGGACAGATTGTCGAGCTGGAACTGAACAAGGTTCGCGGCAGACTCCAGGAAAAGGGCTTGGAACTGGTTCTGACCAACGAAGCGCGCGATTTGATTATCAAACGCGGCTCCGACCTGGATTTTGGCGCTCGTCCTCTGCGCCGGGCTATCGAATCCCATGTCGAAAACCCGCTGGCGGAAGAACTGCTCAAAGGCGAATTCAAAGATTGCAATCAGATTCTCGTTGACGTCAAAGAAGTCGGCGGAAAGAAGCAGCTGTTCTTTGCCGGCAAAAAAACCGACGTTCCGGAACAGGAACCTCAGGAAACAAAATAAACCGTCACATCAGACGTTGTCTGGAGCGTTTGAGAGATTTTTAACTCTCTCTGACGCTCCCGGATGTAACACAGTCTTATTTATAATATCATACTTCCCAGTAAGTCGGATCGTAGCCATGTCGTTCTGTGAGCCAAGGAGTTGGT
>JAZRTH010000500.1:0-1473 GCA_045651945.1 Thermoguttaceae bacterium | reverse complement strand
AGCAAGCCGCCAGGGCGAACAAACGCTCCGCGCTGATTACCGACCTGGGCAGCGTCAAAGACCCGCTCGTTTCGTTCTTTAACGACCATCCTCTGGAAAACGGCTGCCGCTATTTGGGATCGCACCCGATGGCGGGCAAAGAGGTTTCCGGCGCGGCAAACGCCGACGACCGACTTTTCGACAACTGCGTTACTGTCATTACGCCCTGTAACAACACGACGGAGGAAGACGTTGCAACTCTCGCCAAATTCTGGCGATCGCTGGGCGCGAAAATCGAAACGGTGCAGTCCGAAACTCACGACGAAGCGGCGGCGCAAATCAGCCATCTGCCGCACCTTGTCTCCGCGGCTATCGCCAGTACCGTCGATCCCGGCAACGGCTTGGCGATGCTCATGGCGTCGACGGGATTGGAGTCCATGATCCGTCTTGCTAACGGCTCGCCGTCAGTCTGGGCGGACGTGTTGCTTTCCAACAAAGATTTCATTCTGGACGAAGCGAACGCCTTTGCCCGCAACCTGGGCTCCCTCATGGACGCACTCGAAAACGACGACCGCGACACTCTGACCCATCTGCTCAAAAACGCTCAATCCATCCGCCGCGGCGTTATGGAGATAAAAGAATTGTTAAAAGATATCTAATCTATAAAACAAGTTAAGGGATAAAAATGAGTTACACCCAATTGTATTATCATATCGTATTCGGTTCCAAATCCAGCGAACCTGTAATTGTCAAAAAATATAAAAACGATCTCTACAATTACATTTGGGGCATTATTAAAAATCAGGGCGGGACGTTGCTTCGTATAGGCGGAGCTGAAAACCACGTCCATATATTTACTTCAATTCCCTCCACCGTTGCAGTTTCCAATTTTGTACAATCGATTAAAGGTATGTCGTCAAAATGGTTGCAAAACGAACCAGAGAATAGAAAAAAAATTTCCCTTTTTTCATGGCTGGGCAGAAGGTTACTGCGCTTTAACTTACTCCTATCGCGATAGAGAACTAATATCAAACTATATAAAGAATCAAGAAGAACATCATAGACGGGAGAGTTGGAGAGAAGAGTTTATTCGACTGCTCAAAGAGTTTAATATTCAGTACGACGAACGATATTTGCCGCCGTATTAACCAATGCCGTCAGTCCCGAAGGGACGACACTCATTGTAACCGGCGATTTCAACCGCCGGAAGGAGAGACCAAACAATCTCCGATACGCCGCGACAGCGACAGCGGACGTTAGTCCGCCAGTCCCGAAGGGACGACACTCATTGTAACCGGCGGGCGGCGAGGCGCCGCTCCCAATCCGCGCTGCCGCGCGTTTGCCCAAACACGCTCCCGCTGGTCGCTAGAAGATAATCTGAAAAACAATCTCTGACACGCCGCGATAGCGACAGCGGACGATAGTCCGCCAGTCCCGAAGGGACGAAACTCTTTGTGACCGGCGGGCGGCGAGGCGCCGCTCCCAATCCGCGCT
>JAZRTH010000499.1:0-2832 GCA_045651945.1 Thermoguttaceae bacterium | reverse complement strand
CGATGAGAGGCAAAGTCGAATTCAATCAAAGCGCCTACGTCGTCCATACCGCTCAAAAGCTGGCTGAAATCAAAAAGACGACGCTGGAAGAAATCGCCGCCGCGACAACCGAAAACGCCGTTCGACTGCTGAAAATATAGTGCGTAGTGCATAGTGGATAGCGCTTAGGGCGCAAGCGTCTGTCCGACGCTTAATCTATAAATATACATCCCCTGTTGCTTTTTTTCTTCGATTTCGTATAGTTATTATATACGCAGTTTTTTATTCAACGGAGAAAAGCCATGCAGTACAATTTCGACTATTTTATCAGTTACGCTCACGCTGACAACGCCTCCGAAGACGGCAAGCCCGGCTTCGTTGACGTATTCGTAGAAAAGCTCAAGAATTCACCTGAACATCAGCAGATGTTCGGCGAAGAAGTAAAAGTTTTTTTCGACAAAGAAGAAATTCATAGCATGTCCGAATGGGACATTCGCATCCGATCCAGTCTCGCCAGTTCGAGGTTTTTCGTCGTCCTTTTGTCGCCCAATTACTTCCATAGCGAATACTGCGCCCGAGAATTCGACTGGTGGATGCAGCACGAAATGCATCGCCGAGTTCTGGGAGAGGGAACCGCGCCCATGCTGATCGTCGCTGTCGACGACTTGTACAACTTTAACGTAGATCCTCTTCCCGCAATCCCGCCAGATATACAGGCAAAGTTCCCCAAATGGATCAAGCAGATTAGACAAATCCAGGCGGGACCCGACTTCGATATGCACAATCTTGAACGTACAAAAATTGACGAAATACTTCGATCCTTATGCGAGAAGACAAAAGACAAGGTCTTCAAACAGGATATTGCCGAGAATTCGCCAATCAACGCCGGATACCCTCAATACAACGAAAACTTCGTCGGGCGGCGGGAGAATCTTCGTTCGCTACGTCATACGCTCAGTACCATGTCCACAACCGCCATCTCTGCTGTCAACGGCTTGGGCGGGATTGGTAAAACGGAGTTGGCTCTGACCTATGGGCACGCCTTTGCATGGGACTACGAGCTGGGGCGCGTCTTTGCAACCTGCGAAAATGCGACCTCCCTCGAAGACGTAATTCTCTCCTCCAGTATTGCTGAAATGCACGATTTGAAACTGGAAGGGACAAACGAACAAAAACTCACAACGTTGTATAATGAGTTGAAAAAGAAAATCAAACTCATTGAGGAACGCAACAAAGAGCGCGGCGTCGACAGAACTCTTGGAGCGCATATCCTGCTTATTCTGGACAACGTGAACCGGCTTGAATTGATCTCTCAAAACAGTCTGGATAAACTACCCGATTTTTTCCATGTGATCATCACGACCCGGGAATCCGCCAACGAATTCCCGCACATTCACACGGAACCTGTTGACAGACTGAGTGAAGACGAGTCGGTCGAACTGCTCAGCGCTCTTCGAGAGTTTGGGAGCGACCCGCAGGAAGCCGCGGCGGCGCGAGACATCGCAAGGCTGCTGGACGGTTTTACTTTAGCAGTCGAACTGACCGGAGCTTACCTGAAAAAGACTCCCTATGTAACGTATCAAGAGCAATACAACTATCTCAACGCCGACCTTTCTGACACCGTTCAAAACATGGTTGACCAAACGCAGAATCTCCGGCGTCATCAGGCGGAATGTATTTCAGTTGTTTTGAAGTCTACGCTTTCTGCGCTTTCTGACAACGCACACAAAGCGCTGGATTTCGCAGCTCTTATGCCCCCCGACGCAGTTGGATTAGGCTGGCTTCCCGAACTGATTGGTCTTGACGAAAATGACGTCGAGGGACGCAAGGTTCTCAACGAGCTAACCAGTTACAGTCTCCTCACGCCGTTGGAAGGGCAACCGAAAATCGCCCGTATACATCGACTTGTAGCGGAAACGGTAAAACAGGATATCCCGGAAGACGTCCAGAAAGAAATGATCGCTAAAATCCGGGAAAAATGTAACGAACTGCTTCATAAAGATATAACTTTCTGGTGTTCAACTGAACATTCGTGGAACATTACGCCGGTTTTTGAATTCTGTTTAATGCTGGCGGATAACTGGACAGTGGAGGATTCTGAAGAGGAAATCGACTGGAACCTTACCTGGATGCTTGATACAGCTGGGGATATGCTCAATTCGCTTGGGGAGATGAATGAGGCAAAAAAGGCTTACCAACGATTGTTTGAAATAAGAAAAGAACGAGTCGACGCATTTCCTTCATGCGCGGACGCCCAGCAGGATTTGAGCGCTTCTTACAATCGCATTGGCGATTTGGAGAAAGCCGCCGGAAACGCTGCCGCCGCGCGGGAATGGTACGAGAAGGCTCTGGAAATCAGCAAGCGACTGGCAGAACAGATGAAGGACAACGTTCAAGCCCAGCGGAATTTGAGCATTTCGTACGAGCGTCTTGGCGATTTGGAGAAACCCGGCGGAAACGCTGTTGCGGCGAGAGAATGGTACGAGAAGGCGCTGGAAAGCGGCAAGCGGCTTGCCGATCTGATGCCGGACGATGTGCAAGCCCAGCGGGATTTGAGCGTTTCATACAATCACATTGGCGACTTGGAGAACGCTGCCGGAAACGCTGCCGCCGCGCGGGAGTGGTACGAGAAGGCTATGGAAATCCGCAAGCGGCTTGCAGAACAGATGACGGACTCCGTTCAAGCCCAGCGGGATTTGATGGTTTCATACGGACATCTTGGCGATTTGGAGCGCAACGCCGGAAACGCTGCCGCTGCGCGGGAATGGTACGAACAACTATTAGAAATCAGCAAGCGGCTTGCAGAACAGATGAAGGACTCCGTTCAAGCCCAGCGGGATTTGATGGTTTCAT
>JAZRTH010000498.1:0-2882 GCA_045651945.1 Thermoguttaceae bacterium | reverse complement strand
CTAAGACCGCTTGGCCTCCGACTTAAGAACCATTTCGTTTTAAGTCGAGTTGTCATAGTATTATCTCGCTTTACTGCAAACTCTTTACGCTCCACTTCTTTTCCGATGGCGCGTCGGTCCAGACTTCTCGAACTCGGAGGTTCATCTGGCGCGTTTCTCCCGCGTCGAGGAAGAAGTAATTGTCGTCCGCGACAAACTGGCAGTCCGCCGGTTCCAGATCAAACCACGTCAAAAGCGACGGAACCGAAGACGCGTTTTGAATTCTGACTGCGTATTCCGTCAGACAGTACGAACCGTCGCGAGTGGACTTTTCGCTCACGATTTCCAGATTCAAGGACGATTTCGGCGCTTTTTTCATCGCTTCCGTCAGAGGCGCGAATCCTTCTGTCGCCGCCGGCCAGTTTGTCGGAGCGGTCGTATATTTTTTATAAAAATCCCCGGTTTCCATCTGCGGAATCGTACGGGGCCAGTAAACGCTGCGGGAAACCAGCTTTCCGTCTGACCACAGTTCTGCAATCGGGAAGAAGAACCGGCTCCGGTACTCCGCTGGAATTGGGAAATCAGGAAAATCGATTGCGGCGTCTTCCCCCGTCCAGTCTTTTGTTTGCTTGTACACAGTCTGAAGCGAATCGTCTAGAACGCGAACGCGAAGCTTGCCTGAAATGGCAGGTTTCCAGTCAAGATTGAGTATTTTAACCTTTATTGGAACCGATTCGCCAGACTTCCAGAGAATTCTCGGAAGATCCAGCATGACGTGCGTCGGTTCGTACGCACGCCGAACGAAATAGTACGGTCCCATGGGCTGTCCCGTTCCGTCTACAAGCTGAATGGCGGCAATCGTTGGCCAGGATCGGGAGAAAACCCATGGCATTATCCCGGTTGTAACGGGATAATTCGCCTCAACGCCCTCGCACATCGCCTGATAAAACTCGCCTGCTCCCATTTGCGAGCCAAACGCCAGCGATTCAAGATCCATGTCAGCCGCTGTTACAAAATGCGACGCGCGCGTGAGCATGCGCGGGACGCGAGACGGGAAGTACTCGACAAAGTGATGAACCGATTCCGGCGCCAGCGCGCGGTACTCGTCAGAATACATTTTATTGGCGTACTTGTATTCCTCCGGGTTGATATACGGACGAAGCGACCGCGGAGAAACAACAGAGTGAATTCCGCTCTCGGCAAGGTACGGATAATCCTCGAAGCTGCGTTTGTACCAGTTCGCATCCCAGTCCGGGTAAACGTGATACGCGCCATCGTCGGGAGACGTGCGAAGGAACTTGCGCGTTGAGTCCAGCTCGTTGACGTCACGTTCGATAATCCCGATTTTAGCGGTGTTGTCCGGTCCGTACGGGTTGAACTCGTTACCGCCGCACCAGACTGCCAGCGAGGCTCGATTCCGCAGACGGTAAATCGTCTGAAGAACTTCCGATTCAAAGACCTCGTGCGGCCAGCCGTCTGAGGTTTGATTTCCAATGGAAAAATCCTGCCAGACCAGAATTCCGAATTCGTCACAGGCGTCGTAGAACGCCTCTTCTTCCCGAAAGCCGGGACCCCATACGCGCATAATGCGGATGCCTGCATCTCGAACCAGGCTTAAATACCAGCGGTACTTTTCCGGTTTGAGGTCGCGTAAAACGTCAATCGGCATCCAGTTTACACCCTTGAGGAAAACTGGCTTTCCGTTTACGACGCACTGCCATTTCCCCCAGCGATCGCCCAGTTTCGGACCGGTAGAGTCCGTCCATTCAATCGTTCGAATGCCAAATCGGAACCGGATTTCGTCCTGCGTTTGCCCGTCGGCAAGAAGCTCTACTTTTGCGTTGTAAAGTGGCTGAGCGCCCAATCCGTTCGGAAACCAGATCGCAGGATTTTCCAGCGTCATTTCCCCTCGAACCCAACTCCGGCGGGTTTTCAGGTCAATGGGAACCGTTTTCTCAAATTGCTGACCGTCTCGACTTAACGTAAGCCGAAGGGAGTATTGTTTACCGTCGCGTTCAGTTTGAGGAATCGTCCCGTATGCTGGCGTTTTGGCGTCGAGCTGATAGTTGTGAAGCTGATACTGCTTGACCGACAGCGACTGAATTCCAGAGAGGATTTCCGTTTCAAACTTCACAACCGCCTGTTTGCCGTCGGGTGAAACGGATTGCGTTGTGAGGAACGGCCGTTCGATGTGCGTTTTGGGCGCATAATCGAGCCGGGCGCCGCGCCAGAATCCCAGCGTATAGAACGGTTCAACGCCGCTGCCAGCCGCGGTAGACCACGGTTTAATGTGATAGGAATCGCTTCTCCCACCGTTGTGAACCGGATGATTTACGTTTGCCGACCCAACGGCGACGGTTATTTCATTTTCGCCTTCCGTTTTCAAAAGTTTGGAAACTTCATATTCGGGACCGCCGAACATGCCCTCGTGACGCCCTAAATGCACGCCGTTGAGCCAGACGCGAGAGTAATAGTCCAGACCGTCGAACGAAAGGAACGCGTAATCCCCGCGGTTGATTTGAGCGATTTCTTCGCTTGAAAGAGTAAACGTCTTTTTGAAGTACCAGATTTTACTTTCGATCCACAGATACTGTTTCGAATTCAGCCCAACGTACGGATCCGGCAAAACTCCCGCCTCGCAAAGAGCGCGGTGAATGGTCGTCGGACGATGCATAACATGCCATTCTTTTACGTCTTTTGTGTCGTTATAGGTTCGAGCGGACGAATCTCGAAACCCGAAATTCCAGTCCTCGCTCAAATCGTGATGGGCGGCGCCGATACGCGGCGAAATGCGGAAATGGTTCTGAGTGCGAACGTCCTTCTTCCCCGACGGAGCGTCGCCCGGCTCTAAAGCGGAAACGGCAGACGCAAACAAGACAACGGAAAGAAGACAACAGACAAAC
>JAZRTH010000497.1:0-2008 GCA_045651945.1 Thermoguttaceae bacterium | reverse complement strand
GCGGCATATTTTATTGAATACAACCAAAGGGAAACGTTTGATCCGTATACGTTTATTAAAACCGTCGCGTATCAGCTGGCTCAGGCGAACTCTGCGTATCGGGGAAAGCTGTTAAACTATCTCAAAGAAAATCAGGACGAGATTAACCGTCAGACGGGCGATCCTCAAACGTTGTTTAAAACGCTGGTAGTCGATTTGATGTCAGACGAAATCGACGGGGGACGGGCGACTCAATGGATTCTGGTCGACGCCCTGGACGAAGCGACGGAGAACAATCGCAATGAAATCGCAGAGCTAATCAGCCAAAATCTGGACAATTTGCCGCCGTGGATCAGCTTTTTCATCACGTCTCGAGATCAAGACGTTGTTCTTAATGGAACGTTTTCCGAATATGAGCCAATCGAATTCGACGACAATGAAAACGTCAACGACATTCAGGAGTACATTCGAAGCGAATTAACGGAAATGAATCTGCCATTTTCGGAAGAGTTGGTGGTTATTCTTCAGGAAAAATCCGAGGGAACGTTCCTGTACCCGGAAATGGTCTTTCGCGATTTGAAGAAAAACTCGTTTACGCTCGACGACATTCGCAACTTGCCCAATGGCGTAATTCGATACATTCGATCTCAGTTTGACCGTCATTTTGGCAATAAAATTGACGTATACAAAAAAGAAGTTCGTCCTATGCTGGGTTTCATTTTAACGTCGTGCGAGCCGATTCCGCGAGCCGTTCTGAAATACGCTCTGGGAATGAAGCGCAATTCTGAACTGGACGACCGGCTGGAACAGCTGGGGACGTTTTTTATCCAGTCTGGAACGTCAGACGAAGATACGATCTCGGCGTTCCACAAAAGCGTTATTGACTACTGCTTTAACAAAGACGTTTCCGGGAATTACTGCGTCTATCCCGACGAAGCGAAAGAGGACTTTGCTGAAGCCGGTTTGAAATTATACGAATCTGGCGCTTTGCAGTGGACGACGCGAACCGATGAAATCCCGAACGTTACGCAGCGTTACTTTTTAAACTGGCTGCCTTCGCACCTGATGAGCGCTGATAAAAAGCAGGAAGCGGCAAAGGTTCTGACAGACTTCCCATTCTTGATGAAGCGGCTGCGATTTGGAAACGTGGAACGCGTTTTACAGGATTATATTCTTTTCCGAGACGCTCTAAAAGGCGTTTCAAAAAACGGCGATGCCTATTTTGACGTTATTTGCAGCAACGTTCACTTTTTGCGCCGCAATTGTGAAGACAATCCCGCGTACAAGATTATGCTTCAAATTGGCGCTGAAGTTGCCGACGACTGTCCCGTAACGCAAGCGGCCGAACGCTGGCTCAATCCTGAAACCGGCGATTCTCCCTGCAACTGGTTCTGGCTCAATAAAGTAAGACGTCCTAAAGAATACCAGCCCAACCCGTGTAAACTGGTTATAGAAAATGCGGGCGATCATGTATTACTCCTTTCCAATGGCGATGCCTTGTCTTGGGGATTTGACGAGAACCTTCGTATCTGGGACTTGGAAACTGGCGTTTGTAAAGCGGTTCTGGAAGGACATACAAGTTCTGTCGAAGACGCGATAGAACTTCGTTCTGGCGATATTCTCTCATGGAGTTTTGATAAAACCTTACGTATCTGGTCTCCAGATGGAACGTGTAAAGCGGTTTTGGAAGGGGATACCGATGAAGTCCAATGCGTCATTCAGCTTCGTTCTGGCGACATTCTCTCGTGGAGTGATGATCAAACCATGCGTCTTTGGTCTCCTGACGGAAAATGTAAAGCGGTTCTGGAAGGACATACAAATGATGTCAAAGGCGCTCTTGAACTTCGTTCTGGTGATATTCTCTCGTGGAGTTATGAACCTTCTTTGCGTCTTTGGTCTCCGGACGGAAAATGTAAAGCGGTTCTGGAAGGACATACAAATGATGTCAAAGGCGCTCTTGAACTTCGTTCTGGTGATATTCTCTCGTGGAGTGATGATCAAACCTTGCGTCTTTGGTCTCCTGATGGAA
>JAZRTH010000496.1:0-1310 GCA_045651945.1 Thermoguttaceae bacterium | reverse complement strand
TCTGAAAGCGAAACCCGCTGGAACGAATTCGAAGGCTTTTACAGCTTCTTCCCGGTAGATCGGGCGAAAGACTCCGCGACAGTTTACGCTCGCTTTTCAGACCCGTCCACCGAAGTCAGAGGCGAACTCCCGCCGCTGATTGTCGAGCAGTTTTACGGCTCCGGCCGATCCATTTACATCGGCTCCGGCGAACTGTGGCGTCTGCGTTCCGTTGACGAAACGCTCTACGAACGCCTTTTGACGCAGCTCGTTCGCCGCGTCGCGCAAGGGTCGTTAATGCGTCAAAGCGACAGAGGGTCCTTCCTGCCGCGTCAGGACAGATACTATCTCGGAGACGTCATCGAAGTTCACGCTCAGCTGACAGACTCTGCCGGCGCCCCGCTGACGGTTCCTGAACTCATTGCTGAAATGACCACCGCAGACGGCCGCAAGTCCGCCGTCGCGCTCAAGCCGGACGCCGCCCACGCAGGCGCGTATATCGGTCAAGCCTTGGCAGATGCGGAAGGCGCAGTCGTCTTTACGCTGGCTGTTCCCGGCAGCGATACGCCGTTGGAATGTCGCGCTCGGGTGGAGCTGTCCGACCTGGAACGGCGCAACCCGCAGAGAAACGAAGTCCTGCTCAAATCCTGGGCGTCGCTTACCGGCGGAACGTACTTCAACCAAATCGACGAATTCCATTCCCTCAAACTCAATCCGGATCAGCTGGATAAATACTTCCCCGACAACTCTGCAACGGTTATCGCCGTTCAGTCCATCGATTCCAAATGGGAAGAGCTTTTAATGAAATGGCTCATCGGCATCGCCGTCGGCGCGCTGTGTTTGGAATGGCTCATTCGACGATTGATGCGACTGGCGTAGCGTGAGAAAACAGTAACAGACCACTTAAAACTTACTACTTATTTTTTGGCTTTTTATGGTCGTTTTCGGAACGGTTGCCAAAAAACGATCATTATGGAAATGCCCAATGGTTATTTTCAGAACGATTCAATGGATCAGTCAACTCGATTATAGCCAATCTTCTCAGGGAATTCTACTCATATTCTGTCTTTTTGTTTCTAAAAACCGTTTTCCTGCCAAAAACGACAAAAAGATGCTGCGTCTTAAAAAGGCACGGCATCTTTTTTGCCAAAAATAAGTCGGAGGCCAAGCGGTCTTAGGAAGACAATTAAACTCACCACCTCCTTGGCTCACAGAACGACATGGCTCCGATCCGACTTATTCTGTCTTTTTGTTTCTAAAAACCGTTTTCCTGCCAAAAACGACAAAAAGATGCTGCGTCTTAAAAAGGCACGGCATCTTTTTTGCCAAAA
>JAZRTH010000495.1:0-5439 GCA_045651945.1 Thermoguttaceae bacterium | reverse complement strand
AAATGTAACGCCTGACGGGAATCGACGACGTACAGAACGGCGTCCGGATGGAAATGCGCCTTGCGGTATTCCAGCGTCGCGAGGTCGGTTGTCCCGTAGATAAACGCGCCGTCGCGCTTTCGGATTAAAAACGGAGCTTCGGAAATCTCCGGGTTGAACACGACAACGGCGCCTTCGCTGACCTGCGCCAGCCCGCTGGCGATCATGCTTTCAACCAGCGGTTCCAGCTGCGGCTGATACGAGCTTTCCCCGAGCGTATAGTCGAATCGAACTTTAAGCCGGCTGTAGACCTTGTCGATTTCTTTATAACAGGACTGCATAATCTGCTTCCACAGAGCAAGGTTTTCTTCGTCGCCATGATGCAGTTTGGACGTCTCCATCAAAACGGCGTCGCCGACAAGCTGATCGCCGTCAGGCGAATCTACTGCCTCTTGCCTACTGCCTACTGCCTCTTTAACCGTTTTCTTTTCGTCTACCAGCTGACGCACCAGCCGATAAATCCGGGTCAGTTCCGCAACCGGATTGGCTTGATACGCCTCCGGGTTGAGGAATCGACGATACCCCCAGATAATCATGCCGAACTGGGTTCCCCAGTCGCCCAGGTGGTTGTCGCTGATAACGTTGTGCCCGAGGAATTTCAGAATCTTGTACAGCGCGTCTCCGATAGACGTGGAGCGAATGTGCCCGACGTGCATCGGCTTGGCGACGTTCGGCGCGGAGTAGTCGATGACGATTGTCCGGGGCTTTTCAACGGCGGGGACGCTCAGGCGTTCGTCGGTCAGCTGCGTCTGAACGCTCTTTTCCAGCCAGGCGTTGTTAATGCGAATATTAAGAAACCCGGGACCTGCGACTTCCGGCTTGGGGCAGAGGTCAAAATTCGTCCAGGCGTTGGCGATTTCTTCCGCAACGTCTCGAGGCTTTTTGCCCAGCTTCTTCGCCAGCGGCATGGCGAAATTCGCCTGATAATCGCCGAACTTGTCGTCTCCGGCGCGGCGGATCATGCCAAGATAGCTTTCAGCTTCAGGCGTAAGGGACTGCAAAATCGGACGGAAGGAACGAATCAGTTCTGATTGTATTGACATGGGGTAAATTGGTGGGTTAAACGCTAACGGGGAAGGAGTTCGAGAAACGCGTTTGACGTTCCAGCGCTCGCTATTTCCAGACAGTTCTATTATTATACAGTCAGAGTCGATTTTGTAAAGGAGCGGTTAGAGCCTGTGAGCTAAAAATGGTTATTCGCGGGTCTATAGAAGGTCCCACACGGAAAGCACGGATGAGACGGATTTACACCGATTATTTATCTTTCATATTTGCATTATTGGCAAGACTTGATTTCCTTAATATTTTTAATAAATGTATTTTAATCGATGATTTATGAACTTAAATTAACCAATCGGTGAATATCCGTTTAATCCGTTAAATCCGTGAACGGACGGACCTGCTCAAACGCTATGTCCAACTTACCCCCGCTCCCGTCTTTACAGAACGAAAAAACGGGCTATAATTTCTCAAACATTATGAACGGAAAACATTGGTCTGTCGTACTGGTTTTGATATCCATAATCAGCGTCCAAAGCGGGGCGTCGATTGCCAAGACGCTTTTTGGCGCCGTGGGGGCGTCTGGCGCCGCGACGCTGCGAATTGCCATTGCGGGCTTGCTGTTGTGGCTGATTAACCGTCCGAAATTCCGGTCGTTTACGAAAGGACAATGGCTTCAGCTTCTTCTGTACGGATTTTCCATCGGCGCAATGAACCTGTCGTTTTACTGCGGCATCAACCGTGTTCCGCTGGGCGTGGGCGTTACGATTGAATTCGTCGGTCCGCTGGGACTGGCGCTGGCGATGTCTCGCAAACCGCTCGACTTCCTCTGGGCGATTCTGGCGGGGCTGGGAATTCTCCTCATCTTTGACCTCGGAGGGGTCAAGCAGGTTGACGTTATCGGGGCAGGGCTGGTCGCGTTTGCCGGGCTGATGTGGGCGCTGTATATCGTCATGATTGACAAACTCTCCCGGACGATGAAAAGTTCCGATTCCGTTACGATTGGAATGATAATAGCCGCCGTTTTGGTCGCCCCGTTTGGCGTGGGAAGCGGAAAGCTGTCTCATCTGAACGAGTACATTTTGCTCATGGGCTTGGGCGTTGCGATCTTTTCCAGCGCGCTGCCGTTTACGCTCGACATGATAGCGTTGAAAAAACTGCCCGCCAAGACGTACAGCATTTTAGAGAGCCTTTCGCCCGCCTTTGCCGCCTTGTCCGGACTGGTCTTTCTCGGCGAAGCCCTCAGCGCAATTCAGTGGCTGGCGATTACGTTTATTATCGTCGCCAGTATCGGCTCAACCGTCTGCGCGCCGGAAAAGGGGGCTTAGGCGCTTACTGCGACGAAGACGCTCGGGGGAATGCGGCGGCTTGACGCCGCCTTAACCAATGACCTGTACAGTACACCATAGGTTCTTTGCCCCGTTTAAGTACTCTGTGTACCTAGTTCACGACAGACAATGAGTAACTTCACACAAAGATGTGTGTAAATACGCAAAATTAACTGTAAATATATAAAATAATTATTTAATATAAACTAAGTTTAAACGTACCCATAATTCATAATTCGAATTTTTCAGCCCCCCCTATTAAAATATTTCGAAAGAGTTACAATAATAGAAAAGTGAAATTTGTTATAATAGTGTAAAAATTGAAAATATTGTAACATATGGCTTTTTATTAAAATCTTATTGTTTTGATGGCGTTGTTTATAACGGTTCATTTTATACTGTATGTTTATCGACGCTGGAACGCTTTATTATTCAGTCGGTCAATTCATTATGGCGAAGAAAGCGTTTCAGTATATAAACAGAAACCAATAGAGAGTTGGCAAAATATATCTAAACAACGAAATCTAGACTCACATTGTATTCTGTACTTTTATTATTGAAACAGCGGCGGTGTTGTCAATAATATGTATGAAGAGAAAAATGGCGTCGTAACAATCGACTTGCAGAATGATTTTCCTAAACAAAGGAAAAAAGAAGTTCCAAAAGAAATAGAGACGTGTTTTATCAAATAAAGTACAACAAGAGTTTCAGCAATATAAAAATGACAATTTTTTAATGGAGGCGCTTTATGACGTTTAACAGCATTTTTACAAAAAAGTACGACAATTGGGATGCAATTGAAAAAGATATCGAGAACCTCGAAACTACCAAGGAAAAAGGCGACGCTTTTGAACAGTTTGCATTTGCATATTTTAAATTCTTTAAGGATCTATATCAAATTAAAGAAATCTATATGGAACCAGATATTCCCGCCGACCTTAAAAAGCAATACAAGCTCGAGAAAAAAGATAACGGAGTAGATGGTCTGTTTATAAGAGACGACGGTTCGTCTGTTGCCTATCAGGTAAAATTTAGAAAGGATCACGAAACTCCTGAATACAACGATCTTACATCATTCTGGGCGGAATCGGAATATACTGACGAAAGATGCATTTTCGCAAACAGTTACACGCTGCCCGAGCAGGCAGATAAAAAAAAGAATCAGTTCTTGATTCTCAGAGACACTTTAACCTCCTTGCCCAGCGAATTCTTCGATTGGCTTTACGCTCTTGCCAACAATACTGCCAGGGAAGAGAAAATGGTCAAGTTTTCCCCGTTGGCTCATCAGGAAACGATGATATCTGATGTTATCAAAGGGTTTCAAACGTCAGACCGAGGCAAGATGCTTGCTGCCTGCGGGACAGGAAAAACGCTTACTGCCTTATGGATTAAAGAACAATTAAACGCTCGCCTGACTTTGTTTGTTACGCCAAATCTGGCGCTAATCAAACAAACGCTGGAGGCGTGGATGTCACAGGCGTCAGAGCCTTTTTCTTACATCTGCGTTTGCAGCGATCTCACTGTCGCCGACGAAGCCGAATCAGACGATTTTATTGCCGATATTTCCTACATTGACGTTTCTGTTACAACAGATAGCGAAAAGATTTATGAATTCATTGCTCATCCTTCTCAGAAAGACAAGGTTATATTTTCAACCTACCAGTCTTTAGATGTTATAGTTTCTGCTGTTCAGGAACTCGACGACACAATCTTTGACATCGCGTTTTTTGATGAAGCGCACAGAACTGCCGGAACTAAAGACTCGGAAATGTTTACAAAAGGAATGGACGATCAGAACATTCCATGTAAAAAGCGGTTGTTTATGACTGCGACTGAGAGATGTGTTAATCCTCATATCGCAGGTAAAGCAAAACAGTTTAATTATGACGTGTTTTCCATGGACGATGAAGAGCAATATGGAAAAACTTTTACTGCTCTTCCTTTTCGTGACGCTATCGAGCAAGGAATTATCAGCGACTATAAGATTGTCCTCTGCTGTGTGAAAGAAAGTGATCTGAGAACAATCATTCGGAACAATCAAATTATTGATATTGACAATCGTAAAGTTGACGCTCAAACTTTGTTTAAACAGACGCTTTTAGCCAAAACCATGGTTGATATTGGGATAAACAAGGTCATCTCATATCACAGAAACATTGCATCCGCTAAAGCCTTTATTAAATCGGAAGACGGGTTTTCCTTGAATGAGATAGCGTCTGCCATTTCTAAAGGTATTGCTCCGACAGACGTTTATTGCGATCACATCAACGGCTCAATGAAAGCTGGAATACGCAAAGAAATATTTGATATTTTTATAAAAGCTCCCTATGGCGTCATTTCAAATGCTCGCTGTTTGACAGAGGGCGTTGATGTGCCAATTATCGATGCCGTTTATTTTTCAGATCCGAAAAACTCGATTATTGATATCATTCAAGCTGTCGGTCGGTCTTTGAGAAAAGACAAAAATAAACCGGATAAAGTATCATACATCATCATTCCCATAATCATTGCAGAAAATGTTACAAAGTTTGAAGATATTGATCCTCAGGAATTCAGCGTTTTACACACTGTTATACAGGCGCTTCGCGATCAGGATAGAATTCTCGCTGATTACATTGATAAATTGAATCTAAAAGCGGTAAAGGGAACTGGGAATGTAACGCCAGGCCCTAACGCACCTTTTGTTGTTGTGCTATCGGAAGAACTAGACTTTACGGAATTCTCAAACAGTTTGAGCTTGCGAATAGCAGAGGTTAATAAGGATCCAAGCAATATTGACAAAGAGTTTATTATGCAAAAATCATCAAGAGCATCCGGCGTAGCAAGAACGTTCCGAACCGTTGGAGATTATACAATTGATTCATTCTATACCAATTTGGTTCTTCCTACGTTGGAAAAATACTCAGATGTTTCCATCGGCCTCTCCAGAAAGGAATTGACCTTTAACAACAACAACGTTGCACACTGTAAAAAAATCGGCGTTATATTTGAAAAAGATCTAATTTTCTACGTATCAGATGTTGGCAAATTCTTGCTTGACCATCCTGAAAAGTACAAAGACATCTTTAAGGAA
>JAZRTH010000494.1:0-1318 GCA_045651945.1 Thermoguttaceae bacterium | reverse complement strand
ATCAGCTCAAATTGGCTCAGGAGCTGGAATTCCCGCTCGAACGCGTCCTTGCCGACATGGAATACACGGGCGTCAAGGTGAATCTCGACACGCTTGCGGCTCTGTCCAAAACGTACACGGACAAGCTGTCGGTATTGCAGTCGGAAATCTACCAGCTTGCCGGCGAAGAGTTCAATATCGATTCCCCGCGTCAGGTGCAGACGATTCTTTTCGACAAACTTGGTCTTCCCAAACAGCGGCGAACGCAACCCGGGTCCAGCGTCGACGCCGACGTCCTCCAGACGCTTTCCGAACGGCACCCGATCGCCGCGAAGATTCTGGAATACCGCACTCTGGCGAAGCTCAAAAGCACGTATACAGACGCGCTGCCGGAACTCGTCTACCCCAAAACGCAGCGAATTCACTGCTCGTTTAATCAGACTGTAACAGCCACCGGGCGCCTGTCGTCAACGCACCCCAACCTGCAGAACATTCCCATTCGCGGGAAAGAAGGGCGGGAGATTCGCCGCGCGTTCGTCCCCGGATTTGAGGGCTGGAAACTGCTCGACGCGGACTACTCGCAGATTGAACTTCGCGTTCTGGCGCACGTCTGCCAGGACAAAGCGCTCATTCAGGCGTTCAAAGACGGGCTGGACATTCACGCTCAGGTGGCGGCGGAAATTCTCGGCATTCCTCTGGAAGAAGTAACGTCCGAACAGCGCTCCAGCGCCAAAGCCGTCAATTTTGGAATCATCTACGGACAGAGCAGTTTCGGGCTGGCGAAATCGCTGGGCATCCCGCAGCCGGAAGCCGCCGCGTTTATCGATGCCTATTTCGCCCGATTCCCCGCCATCCACGATTTTCTTAACAATACGCTTAACAGCGCCTGTCAAAACGGCTACGTAGAAACCCTCTGGGGACGCCGCCGGTATCTGGAAGGCGTCCGCAACGCCCATACCGGACAGCTCAACGCGACTGAACGCATGGCGATTAACACCGTCATTCAGGGAACCGCCGCCGACATCATCAAAGCCGCTATGATTTCCGTCTTTGACAAACTCAATGCGGGGGGATACAAATCCAAACTGCTCATCCAGATTCACGACGAACTGCTGCTGGAATGTCCGCCGGAAGAAGTCGAGGACGTCAAAACCCTGCTCGTTTCGACGATGGAAAACGTCTTCCCGATGCGCGTCCCGCTCAAAGTCGACGCCAACGTCGGCGACAACTGGTCGGAAGCGCACTGAAAAAGAACCGGTCTGTTCGTAGTCTCCAGATTCATCTGTTCCCGTTCCCACGTCTTTAGACGTGGGGGTATAAAAGCTATTTATAATCGTAG
>JAZRTH010000493.1:0-2662 GCA_045651945.1 Thermoguttaceae bacterium | reverse complement strand
CGATAAACCGGCAAACGCCATCGGAGAAGTCGTCAAACGTAGATTTGCGGTTGTGAATCTGGTCGGCAATAGTTTCGTAACGAACAATCGGGCCGGCGATCAACTGCGGGAAAAACGCAATGTACAGCCCCACGTTGAGAGGATTCTTCTGTGCCTGACCTTTGCCATGATAGATGTCGACGACGTAGGAAATCGCCTGGAACGTAAAGAACGAAATCCCGATCGGCAGTAGGATTTTGGGAATCGGAATATAGCTGCCTGTAAAGTAATTGATGTTTCCCAGAATAAACATCCAGTACTTGAAATAGGCGAGAATGCCCAGGTTGACGCCTAACATCGCAACGATAATTGCAATCGCAGCGCGTTTGTTCTCCCGGAATTTATCGATTAGCAGTCCAAACGCCCAGTTGCACGCAATCGACGCCATCATGACAAACACGAACCACGGCTCGCCGTAAGCGTAAAACGCCAGGCTCATAACCAGCAAAAACAGGTTCTGCAGCGTTCTGGATTTAAACAGAATGCAATAGTATACAAACAGAACGAACGGCAGAAACAAAAACAGGAATATTTCGCTGGAAAAAATCATTGGATTTGATTATTGGGCGTCAGGATTTGCATGACGGCAAAAAAGCTTACAACGTCATAAGGATAATAATACAATCCTCATTCCATTATAATATATTTTGACAAAAAAGCTAATATCCAGCGAATTTTTTGAAAATGCTTGCGCTATCGACAGTAAACCCGAGAACTAACGTTCTCGGCTCGCTTAATCCTTGCATATCGCCTGAGTTCCGTTTTTGCCCAAGCCCTGTTCCTGCGCTTTCTGATACTCTTTGTTTGCCAGGGCAACGGTTGACAGGTCGATGTTCATTCTCGCCGCTTCCTGTAACGCCAAGACCAAATCCTTGACAAAATGGTCAATATAGAATCCGGGAGCGAAATCGCCTTTGAGGACTCGCGGACCGTAGTTTGACAGACTCCATGACCCCGCCGCGCCGGACTCAACCGACTGCATGACGGAAGTCATATCCAGCCCCGCATGACGAGCGTATCGGAACGCCTCCGCCAGCCCCAGCATCGTGCCGGCAATAAGAATCTGGTTGACCATTTTGGCGTGCTGCCCCATTCCTGCCGCGCCGTGACGGACGATGTTCGTTCCCATCAAGCTCAGCAGCGGTTTGACGAATTCAAACGCCTGTTCGTCTCCGCCGACCATAATCGAGAGCTTGGCGTTTCTCGCCCCAACGTCGCCGCCGGAAACCGGAGCGTCAAGAACGGCAACGCCGCGATCCCGCCCAAAGTCCGCCATTTCCGCAGCCAGGCGCGGGGAGCTGGTCGTCATATCGACCACGATTTTCGCGCCGTTGGAGTCCATGTTGGCAATTGCGCCGGCGTCCCCCATGAGAACTTCTTCTACGTCTTTGGGAAACCCAACAATCGAGAAGACGACGTCGCTTGCCTGAGCGACCAGAGCAGGGGAGTCCGCCCAAATCGCGCCCTGTTCCAAGAGGGAATCCGCCTTGCTTTTCGTCCGATTATAGACCGTACACGAATACCCCGCCTTGAGCAGATGAGAACACATCGACCGACCCATGACGCCGGTTCCAATCCAGCCGATTCGAAGTTTGGTTGACATAGACTAAAGAGGGAATAGGGAGAAGGGAATAGGGAATAGTGATAAGTAGTAAGTGGTAAGTGGTAAGTGGCAAGGAATCATGCTCTTTACTAACCACTAACCACTAAATACTAACCACTAAATACTTACCACTTGTCGCCTGGCGTTCTACTGGTGCGGATAAGCGACCGTTGTCGTTACAGGTTCAGAGGTTTGAACGGCGTTGGCTCTGGCGGCAGCCGTTCGCTGAACGCCCATCAAGGCGTACGCTTCCAGCTTCCGGAAATGCTCTTCGTTGGGAGCCTCGGAAATCGCCTGACGCGACAGTTGAACAGCTTCTTCAAATCGAGACTCTTTGCAAAGCTGCTCGATCCACTGATGGTAAATATGAACGTGATTATTCTTGAAAATCGGATAATTGGGGTCAATCTTCATTCCCTGCCGAAGAATATTCATGGCGTAAGCGTAACGAGCGTCCTTGGATTCATTGATCGCCCAGTTGTTAAGCGTTGCCAGGAAGTTGCCGCGAGCGGTCGCTGACTTGGAATCCAAAACCAGAGCTTTGGCGTTACAGTGCATCGCGCCGGCATAGTTCTCCTTATTGAGCAGTTCAACACCGCGATTGTAATACAGCTTTGCGACCAGTTCAACATCGTTGATTGGACGGCGAACCACCGGAGCGTCTACAACCTGAGACGCCGCGCCCGCTTCCAGCATCCGAGCGATAACCTGCTCCTGCTTGCCGGGATAGTCCTGAAGCTGGAACCAGATGGAACACGTTGTTTCGACGTCGTAAGACGTTCCATCTGAAAGAATAACGCGGCTCATGGCGTGCCCCGGCAGTTCTAACGCAACGGCATTAACGCCGAACTGACGAGCCAAACTGTTAAACAGCGTTACGCCTGTTACACAATTATATATCCCAGAATCGAAAATCGCTCCAACGTTCGAGCTTTCCAGAAGGTACTCGCGAAACATCTCCCGATGAAGATATTCCAGAATAATGCGCGATTTTTGAAGTTCAGACGCATTTTGAGGAAT
>JAZRTH010000492.1:0-2464 GCA_045651945.1 Thermoguttaceae bacterium | reverse complement strand
TCTTACTATTCACGGAGAAAAGTCGCCGAAGATTGACGTTGTTCCCATGGCAAACGCTGACGGCGGCGGGCTTGTCGTTACTTATACCGGTACAGCAACTGAGTCCGGCGTTATTAATATTCAGATTGAAAACTTAAATACGGATACGTTCCACATGTCCGCCGTTGCCAACCGATTTGTCAGCCCGGCGGAACAGGAATACAATATCCCCTTGCAGATTCGGTTCAATAAAAACGACGGCTCGGACATTGTTGGTTCGAAGCCTGAAATCGCTAAAGGTCAGCTGGCGAGTAAATCGTTAGTCGAAAGAGGGTTTGACCAGGTGTCAACTTTCGACCAGTTTGACGCTAAAATGAACTATAACAATGGCGCGGCTATCGACTATAAATTTACAGGAACGAAAGCAACCGCTACCGAAGAGCAAATCGAAGGCACAAACTTCGGCGCCAGTAAAATTACGCTCAGCGCCGACCTCATGCCTGGAACTTTAACCACAGAAGCGGCTCCCGGCGGTTATAATGCAGGGCGCGGCGTTGGATTAGGCTTTTTCGATTTCAAGGCAGGCGGCGTCGGTTCCGGAGTTGATTTTGGCTTTGCCGGTTTGGTTTTAAATCCTAACGGAGACTTGTTCTATTTGGATAAGTCTGACGCTCAGAGCAGCGGTCATGCTGTAGCCGTTCCATGGGGAACGGACAAAGCCAACGGCGGCGGAGCGTGGAAACCGGACGCCTGGACAAACGTTTCCATGGATCTGGAGTTGCTCGACGACGGTCTGAAAGCCAAAATCCTCGACGTTCACGTTATCGGTTCCAGCGCGGACTACTCTGCTCTTGTTGGAAAAGTATTCAACACGACCGACTTGATCGGTTTTGCCAGTTCCAGCAGTACAACCGGAAAGTTTTCTTACGTAGACAACGTTCAGCTTATCGTTCGCGAAGCGGCAACGCCTGAACTGTGGAATCAGAAGTTTGAACAGTACAAGGCGGACTACATTGAAGCCGCTGGTCCTGATTTGGCTGCGGCAACGTCGTTCCGTGGAGAAAACGGAACCGTTATTCCCGGTACGACAATGGATATTGTCGATTCGAAGTCAGCCGACAACGTCTGGATAAACCGCGGTCAGGGCAATGGCAACTGGAATTTGGACGGCTCTCGCTCTGGCAGTCCTCAGTTTACGATTATCGATAACCAAGCCAAAACAAGCGCCAATTCCGGCATTGCGGCAGACTGGGACAAGACGGAAGTTAATTCAATGCAGCTGTCCGTTGACCTGAAAATGGGATCCTTGACTGGCGGAGAATTGAATTTAGCCCGTGGTTTGGGGTTGGGCTTTTATGACGCTGATTTTGGAACGGACGTTGGCGAAGTTGGTCGCGGATTTTCCGGGCTTGTCCTTACCCCTGCTGGTCAATTGTACTTTTACAATAATAACGAAGAAGGTTTATCGTATTCAGACCGCGTTGCCTTTGGCGGTTCCTTTGATAAAAACGAATGGTATACGCTGACGATGAATCTGGACTTCTTCCAGGAAGACGGCAAACTGATGGCGACTCTGACTGACGTTTCGCTCTCCGGTTCAACCGCCGACTATTCCGACCTGATTGGAAGCGTCTTTAGTACAACGGACTTGATTGGTCTGCTGTCGTCCAGCGCCAACAGCTGGGACTACTTCGGTACTTTTGACAACTTCAGCATGGTTAAGCATGTTCCAGAACCGTCGACGTGGGCGCTGCTGATTCTCGGCGCCGCCGGCTTGCTGTTCTGGCGGAAGAGAAAGAATTCGTAATTACGAAATTGTAACATTTTTCATAGTGCGAGAGGGAAGCGTAAGCGGAACACTGGCTTTTTTTATAAATCGAATCGCTCAAACCGTCAAGCGTAGCTTGATACAGATAGACGGAGAAAATCATGACAAGAAAAGCTTTGATTCTGTTGACGATTACTTTGACGTTCTCGTGTTCTGCTCAGGCGGACTCGCCGGAAGAGAAAACCGCTCCAGAAAAGCCGGGCTGGGAACTCGTCTTTGAGGACAATTTCGATAACGTTACAGTTTTGAATCCGGAGAAATGGATCGACGCCTATCGTCCGGGTCGAGCGGAATACTCTGCGATCAAATCCGGCAAGCCGAGCGACTTCAACGGGCTGAAAACCAACTACGTAATCGAAAACGGGATTCTCAAACTCCGAATTGATCGCGATCTTCCGAAACGAAAAGACGTTCAAACTCCGTGCGTTTCCTCGATTCAAACGTCTCGATGGACGTACAATCCCGAAACGGGAGAGTTCGGAACTCTCGATAAGTTTACGACGAAGTACGGGCTGTTTGAAGTCCGCTGCCGAATGCCGAAAGGGAGCGGCTTGCACAGCGCGTTCTGGCTCCTTCAGAAAGGCGCGCGCGAGCAGGAAATTTCGCCGGACGGAAAGCGCGGCAAAATCGGCGACGGCGTTGTAGAAATCGACATCT
>JAZRTH010000491.1:0-3968 GCA_045651945.1 Thermoguttaceae bacterium | reverse complement strand
TTAAGCTCGGGGCAAAGCTCCTCAATAATTTCTTTTGCGCCAGGCAGTTCGGTCATGCCGCTCATCATATTTGGATATTGCGCCCCCTGCCCTGCAAAGAGGAAAGCAACGCGAGCGCCTGGCTTGCGTAACGGACTTGGAGCAAGAGGTGAAAAGCTCGGCTCCCGCTTTTCAACCGATGTCTCAACCATCTGCGTCACATCAGGCTTTCTGTCGCTTCGTTTCTCCCCTTTTTCCCGATACGACGCAACATTTTCTAAATTCATGGTAATAGTAATCCCTTCACTGTCTTTATGTTGAATTTGCCAAGCCGCTGCCGCGACCTGATTTTTCTCTTGAATATCAAGCAAAACGTTGGCAAGAGCCATCATGCCTTTCGCCGGACCAAAATCGCCAAACGTTTTTGTTATGGATTCGTCGATGTCGCTCGTCTCCATCGAGGAAGAAGAACGCATCGTCGTTTTTGAAGCGTTGTCAGTTGCGTCCTGAATATGAACGTCCAACGATTCCGCTTCAATCGTTGGAATAATCGCGTAAATCTTGTCGCCGTTTTTCAGAGCGTCATCCACCCTCTTGAGAACAAACGCAACTGCGCCTTCAGCCGGAGGCGTAACAGAAACGTCTTTGCCGCGAAGCATGGCGCGAAGAAATGCACCTTGCGAACGGTCGCCGCTGACGCAGATAGCGCAGTCAATTCGAGCGTCCTGCAGCAGATTGTACGCCGTTGCCAACGCAGTCAAAGAAGCGCTGTGTCCGCCGTCGAGAGAAAAGATGGGACCCGATATATCGTACGATTTAGCAACTTTGGAACCAAACGTACTAATCGTAACTCCACCGGAAACGTCTTCTTCCAGATGGAACTTTTCGGAAAACGCGTCATGGAACTTTTTGACGACGTCGTTGGCTTTTGCCGAATCCATTCCGGATTTTGCAACAGACGAATGAACAGAATGTTCAAATTCCGTCAGTATCGCGGAAGAATTGACCAATTGCAAATAGTCCGTTCCAGACCGAGTTCCTGCAACGACAGCCGTCCTGGAACGATCCCAGCGTTCCGGCTGTGCGTTGGACTGCTTGATGTTTTGCGGCATTCCCGCGTCGTCAATCGCCTGATCAACAGCTCCCAGGCACCAATAAATCAACTCGTGACCAAACTTGATCTGCTTGGGCGGGATGTTATGGCGTTTCCAGTCGTACTGATAGTCTTTGACGAATCCCGCCTTGACGCCGCGCTGAGTCAGTTCTTCATAATCCGACTTGGTGAGCGCCAAATCGCCTCGGTCTTCCGGCGCAGACGTCATGACGCTTTCGCCCTGTTTGACGATTCTTCTGAACTGATTTGTATCAAACGCGCCGGGGGCAACGCAGCCAATTCCGACAACGGCAATCGCCTGCGGAGTCGCGGGAGCGTGTGCAGTTTCTTTGTCTGTCGTTTCAGCCGTTTCCGGACCTTCCAAAACGACAGACGCGTTGAGTCCGCCCACCCCGTAGGCGTTAACCATCGCCAGGCGTTTTTTATCTTTCGTAATCGTCCAGCTTTTAAGCTCCTGCTGAACGTACAACGGAGATGCGCTCCAGTCAAACTTTGACGTCGGTTCCTGGAAGGACGTTTGCGGCAGAATCGTCTGATTGCGTAACGCTTTCAAAACTTTGATGATGCTCGTCGCGCCCGCCGCCTCAAGCAGGTGCCCGATATTGGCTTTGACGCTGGTAATCGGAACCGGCTTTGTAATATGATTCTGTTTGAGAAATGCGTCGACCGCTTCCAGTTCCGTAGCATCGCCCAAGCGCGTGCTGGTTGCATGAGCTTCGACCAGGTCGGGAGATTCCGATTCGCTCAAATTCGCCGATGCCCACGCCCGGGAAATTGCCAGATTTTGCCCCTCAACGCACGGAGCCCAATGTCCTTTTCCTTTCCCGTCACAAGAAACGCCAACGCCGCGAACAACGCCCAAAATCGTGTTCCCGGCTTCCAGAGCTGCCGACAGAGGTCGAACAAGCAGATACGAACAGCCCTCGCCCTGAATCAAGCCGTTGGCGCGTTCGTCAAAGGGCATAGAACCAACATCCGAACCCGCCTTGTTATGCCTAAACAGGTTAATGCTGTTACGATAAATCAAATGATAACCGCCGCACAACGCCATTCCATCTGGATGAAGAGCAAAAAACCGCTGCGCTAAATACAGAGACGCTATCGACGAGGAACACGCATCGTCAAAAGTAAATCCCTGTCCGTTGAGCTTGAACAGACTCTGGATTTTTCGTGAGATAAAATGCGAATACTTCTTGTCCGATTTATGGAAATACGGTTCCAGAATATCGTCTTCTTTGCTGAGATAGTCTTCAAAGTCCTGACCGATTGACTTCAATTCGTCTGAAGACAATCCCGACGCCTGACCAAGAATTTGCAGCCACATCGGCGCAGCCTCTCGAACAACGCCATTAGTAAACCCGTCTGAAAGCCGAACCATGCCAGTATAAACGCTAAACGGAACCAGCGGCAAATTAAACGGGTCAAGCCCTGCGCTTTTAATAGCGTTATAAGCCGTAAAAGACGCCAACGCCATGCCGGTTTCGTCTGGAATATCTTCAACAGCGATCCCGCCGGCGATAAGTTCTTTGATAAATTCAGGCAGATACCGACTGTTAAACTCGGCAAGATCAACAACACTGCAAAGATTGTTATTACTTTTACCCCAAACCCCGCTTTTATCTGACTTGTAAATGTCGAAGGGATATCGCGCCTCGCATATATTAGAAACCGACACCTTCCCTTGAGAAAGGTTCTGCCAGAACTCTTCCGGTGAAAAAGCTCCCGGCACACAACAGTGCGCTCCAATTATCGCCAGTGGTTCAGTTGGATATTTCATATTAATATTGCTTAAAATCGACATTTTTAAAAAATGTCTTCATATATAACAGCAATTGACGCTCCATTTGGCAAAATCGCTTAATTTGGTATTAACTATATAATCTTTTAATATAGCTGAAATACCATAATAACGCGAAATCTCCTTATTATGTATTTTACCACAATTATCCAGATTGTCAATGGAGTTTTTTGTTTTTTTTCAGCTTTGTCTATCATGTATTTATTATAATCAGAATAATCATTAAATCCTAAACAGATAATTTGTTACTATAACAACGCCTTTTTTTATGATAGTCATTCAAATTAATAAAAAATCAATCTTCTGCGTAAAGATTTGTTTTTTTGTGATATAATAGTTATAGAGTTGAATTAATCTGCAAGCCACTTTTAATTACTGTTTAGATTGTTAAAATTATGTCGTTACTGCCTTTAACCGCATTTGAAAAGTACATGGTTCAGGACAGCCATCCCGGATACGAAATGGCTATTCTGATGGAGTGGGCGTTCTATGGAAGAGTTAACCGCGATCTTCTTGTCGAAGCCTATAACCGAGTTGTAAAATATGAACCCCTCTTCAGAGCCGTTCTCGTCAAAAATCGTGGGAATTTATTTTGGGATGTCGACGATCAACATCTGGTTCCGCTCAATTTTGAAACTTCCGAAAAATCCATTGAGGAAAGCGAAGGAACCCGATACATGGTTTCTTTGAATCCAGAAGAACGCTGCGGTCAGATTATCATTCATCAATATTGCGATGGCGTAGCGTTTGAAGTTTATGTTCATCACGCCATCGGAGACGGGATAGGCATACACCAGTTTTTTGCCAACTGGATGAAGGAATACGACTTGCTGCTTCATGGCATAACAGAGACGTCAATGCTGAATTTTCATCCAGACGTCGATCTGTTTCCAAGGCGAGAAGAACTCCATTTCGTTCCAAAAGAAAAATTGTCATTCTCAACAAAAGTCTATGACATGTATTATGGGATAAAGCAATTCTTTGCTCACCGCGTTTTGCCTATGCTCAAAGAAGAAAACATCGACAAATCAAACCTCTCCGCAACATTCCCGATGTACTGGCGGAAGTTTGGACAGG
>JAZRTH010000490.1:0-4142 GCA_045651945.1 Thermoguttaceae bacterium | reverse complement strand
AACAGACAGCACGTCAAAATCATCAGCGTCGTAACCGACAATAAACCGGTCAGAGCGTAGACGTACATGGCGGCGCTGGGGTGCGTGTCAAACGGCAGCGGAATCGTCGACGCCAATGTAACAATCGCCGCAATTGCCAATCGCGCTTTAACGGACGCGTTTCTAAACAGCGAGCCGACAAGAGCGCCGATCGCGAAAGCTGTCGTCAGCAAACCGAACCAGTCGGAAACGTTCATGTTCATTCTTCCTTTCCTCCTGATTGCGCTGTGTCTTTATCCTGCTCTGCGTTCCATAACTCCGGAGAGAGAACGCGATGGCAGATGGATTTTCGTTTCCACGTATAAATCAGATGAACCCGCCCGGCGGAATCTTTTAGCAGCGTCGGATACGAGAACTCGCATCCCGACTCGTTTTCCAGCGTCGCGCACAGAGTCCAGTTCTGTAAATCGTCCATGCGGGATTTCCAAAGGTTGAGAGTCCCGCGTCCTTCTTTCGGATTCCCAACCAGCAGCAGCGTCCCGTCGTCTGTCGTCAGCAGAGCCAAACAGGAATCCGGGTTCTCGATTGGCAGGTCGGGAATCGGCGTCCAGGATTGCCCCGCGTCGGATGTAACAGCCACCTTGACCGTCCCGCCGTTTTTGTGACCGTTTCTAAACGCGACCAGCGCTTCCGTTGGGCTGATAACCGCGCTGCACGGCTGAAGGGTTCGCAGATCATAATGTCCTTTTGTCTTTTGAAACAGGCGACCATGCGAGTCCATAACGACGAACTCCCCGTACTTGCAGATGAACTCATGATAAATCGGCAGCCCGATGCAGTCGTTTGTCATGGGAACCGGCGGACAGCGAACCAGCGCGCTGACGTTAAACAGCGGCGACAGCTGCAGCCGGCGCAGCGGCGTCCACGATTCGCCCCGGTCGTCCGAACAGGCGTAGTTTATCGAACTGCCAGACCAGCCGCCAACGCTGACGCTGACGACGAAAAAATGCAACCGCCCGTTCTGCCAGTAAAGCAGAGGGTTTCCCAGTTTGCGAATATACCGCCCCGTCTGTCGTTGCAGCGTCTGTCTATCGAGCAAAACTTTGGGCTTAGAGAGATTCCCGTTCCAATCCATTTCGCTGGAATAGATATTTACGTCCGGCGCGCCCTCTTTCGACCCGCCGAACCACGCCAGCATAAACCGCCCGTCGGGAAGCTCGGTAATCGTCGACGCATGGACGCTTGGCGTCGGGACGTCGACAAACCCGGGGGCATACGACGTCTCGTCTGGCTCAGCTGTCTGAGCGCTCTTTTCTTCGACATAAAATTTCGGCGGCGCGTACTGCGGCTGCAGGTATCCCAGAACAACCGCTATAACGATACACCCGCTTTTTATCGCAATGGATTTCATGCTGAAAGAGTATCATTTTCGAGCGATATTGTCAATAGTTATTGAGAATGTGGCGTGCGTTTTTCTCCCCCTTACTAAAGTTTTTTGGAAAGGGGAGTTTGAGGGGAAGAACCTTTTTTTCAAAAAAGGTTTTCCCCTCATAATTAAACTTGAAAAAACTTCTCTAAAAGGGAGCCAGCTTGCTGGCGACCGAAAGTTTTTTCAAGCCCCCGTAGGCGGGGGAGCCAATCCGCGCTACCGCGCGTTTGCCAATACCCGCTCCCGTTGGGCGCTTTGCGCTTCGGAGGGTCGACGTCCTCGTCGACCGCAGGCGTCCTCGCCTGCCAATGGAAAAATGACCTATCGTCTCTCAAAGATGGCGTAAAAGAATTATGCCGCAAAGATCGCAAAGAAATAAAAACGGACGCGAAGCGCTCCGCTAGAACCGCGTAGCGGTTCAATGTTTCTAGCCGTGGGTGAAACCCACGCAAAAAGAAAAACAATAATAAAAATATCGTTAAACACTCTTTTTCTCTTGTTCCCTTTACGGGGACAAGAGAAAAAGATACTGCAACGATCAGCCCCTCTGACCCGCCGAATCGCGGACGACATCCGAAAAGAATTTTAAACACAAAGAACACAAAGAACACATAGAAACAATCGGGACCAATACGTTTTTTCTAGGGGCTTACGCGCCCCGGCTCGCCTGTATTGCCTAACGCTCCGTCTTGTTCTGATTGCGGTTTAATCGTTCCACGAATCCTTTAAATAAGATATATCCAGAAGCATTTTCAGGATATTCTTTAAGTCTGTTCTGAAAAAGCTGAATCGTTCTTTTTTTATTAAATGCAATTGGCATTGAGTCATATTCGCAAACCCCGCTTTGAATTTGTATTGCAAATCGACTTAGTAATAACGCGGCGTTCTTTTTATCGAGACGGCTGGCTATATAGTCCACGGTTTCTTCCGGCGTAAAAATGAACAAACAGGTTCGTATACATAAATCTGCCATGACCAAACCCGGGTATTCATCCTCAGAGGACGGAGTTTCCATCGTCTTAATCACATTGTCAGGCGTTGATATATTATTATCCCAATAATATTCAAGAATCGCTGTTAAATCCGATTTTACTTCCGGTTTTTGACGCTGACTCATTAAGAAATCGCCGACAACAAAAGGGGAGATGCTTTGCGGTTCCTTTTTAAGGATATCTTTAACCTGCTGGATGAATTCCGTATATTGTTCCGTTGATATACGCGAATAACTAAAAAATTCAAGGTAATCCGAAAAGGAAATATTGTTATCTTCCCGAAGGCGTTCCAATACGCGACAGAAGCGTCTATTATTTAACAGTTCCCCGCGATAATCCGAGAACAGCAAACAGCCGGGAAAATTCTCGAGAGGAAAATCTAATTCTGTTAATTGCTTATAATTGTCTTCCAGACAGAATGGAAACACCCTGACTATCGCTTTGGGGTCGTCAGGATTGATGGAAATAATTGTCAATCCCAAATCAGATTTATCAAGAAGGGTTTCACGATAGGGCTTCTCGACAGATTTTTGATAATCGAAATCGAGCATACTATATAAAATCGGCAGCGCTTGAGAACTTCTCTTTCCACAATAGCGCAGGGAACACAGGATTTGCGATATACCGTCATAAACATAGCAATATTCATTCCAGACTGCTTCGTTTTCCTGTCCGAGTTCATTCGCTCTGGCAGCTGTCCACAGGTCGTAATTCTTTTTAAGATTACTAAACAACTCTTCCAATTTGCGAATTTCCTTAACAATATCGTCATTTGAAACGTCGGCGCCTAAAGCGGAAATGCAATGTAATTCTCCCAGCCAACTGGGTAAGCAAGCGCTCTCAATCCAATCGTAGCCAAAGAATTCGGAAAAATATTGATCCGTCAGGACGCTATGTTCAAAAAGAAACTCCAGTTCAAACTGGCTCTTTTTATACTCCCAAAATGTTGGAATATTTCCAATTTTTCTTGCCAGACTCAGCAGCTCAGGTTTTAATACATCCGGCTCCAGATGACAAAGCTGATTCAATATATAAAAATCTGTAATGTCAAACTGAGCTTTTCTTTTTAATTCATTTATGATTTGAATTATACATTGACGCTGTTTGAACAGTTCTGGATAGTTATATCGAAAAACGGGATGGTAAAAGAGCTTGACTAAAACCGCTTTTTGACAAAATGTCTCCGACTTTGCCCAGGAATTCAAATACTGTTCACGATCCGAATCAGAATCAAACGATTCCCAAAAATCGTATAATTCACTTGCAGACATTTGCCCTGACGAGCTATAAAACGTTTCTTTGCACAATTCCATCGGCGAAAGCGGTTCATTTGCAAACGCCGATGAAAACAACGATACAACGGCTGCTAACAGCGCGGTTATAAATCGAAAGACAAATTGAGACGTATTCATGGCGAATTCAAATCAAACGGATACGGGGTTAATATCGTTGAAAAAAACGTTCAAGTATTAAGTATATTCAATCCTACACAAAAAACAAGAGGTTAGTTGCAATATTATCGTTGCAAATAGTTAAGCGGGGTGGTGCGGTTATTCTGTGAAAAAGATTTATCTTGTTCCAGCAAAGGCGCCCGAGACAGACGCCACATAGGTATCAACTTAAGGAAAAAGCGTGTTAAAATAATTCGGTTGTATTGATTAGAAAAGATTTTATTCTGTCTATTTTACTTTTAGATTTTAGTTAAAGTTAGAACTCAAGATTACAAGAAAAAAAGAAAGCGT
>JAZRTH010000489.1:0-1629 GCA_045651945.1 Thermoguttaceae bacterium | reverse complement strand
AAATCGCGGGACGAAAACGCTCGCCAAAAGCAGCACGAACGGCGACAGACACAACGTCCCGGCGACAATCCAGAGCGTAATTCCCGCCAGCGGACTGACGACAACCGTCGAGCCAACCCAGCCCAGTATCGCAGCGCACGTCGCCGCAAAGCCGACAACTCTTAAAACGATTCGCAATATTTGTTTTTTATTCATATTGGAGATTATACAGCATCAGAGAAAGAATTTCAAGAGGTTGGATGCGTCCGTTGGACATTTGTTCTTCCCTTACTAAAGTTTTTTGGAAAGGGGAGTTTGAGGGGGAAGAACCTTTTTTTCAAAAAAGGGCGGCGAGGCGCCGCTCCCAATCCGCGCTACCGCGCGAGACGTGTTATAATCGCTCCCGTTGGTCGCTTTTTCCCTTTATACTTCAACTCGAAAAAACTTCCCTAAAAGGTCGTCAGCTTGCTGGCGACCGAAAGTTTTTTCAAGTTAGCGAAACACAGATCCCGTTGGTCGCTTGCGGCGGAAGCATCCCAAAATCTTCAGAACGCTGAAAGCCCCTCCGCCCCGCTGGTTCGCGGGCGTCTTCGCCCACCAACATTTCACAATTGCTTAAATAGAACTACGATTCCGTCTCAACCGGCTTTTTAGGTCGAAGGTTTCTGTAAATAAAGTAAGAAGTAATCGCTATAACTAACAGCGATAAAACGCCGCTCCATATAATAAGCGTATTATCGCGCTCTTTAAGATACTCAACAATCTTCGGGTCGGCGCCATGTTGAGACGCTTCATACCAGTATGGAACAAGTGAAAATCCCTCTTGTGGATTGACGTTGGCTCCATGTTCAACAAGAAATTTCACCATTTTAAAATCGCCAATTATTACAGCTTCCTCTAAAGGCGAATGATAGCGTCGGTCATATACAGACGCATTGATGTCTATCCCTTCCTGTTCAAGAAAATAACGCACTACATCTATATCTTTACTATAAACTGCAGCCATCATTACAGTATGCCCCATGGAATCTCTGCCATTGACGTCTGCGCCATGAGCAATAAGCCACTGAATCAGTTCAATATTGCCTCTCTGAGCCGCAAAGTGTAAAGCGTCCTTCGATTTCCTTACGTCAACACCCTGAGTTACAAGATATTGGGTCATCTCCAGGTTGCCTCTTTCTGTTGCAAAAGACAATAACGATTTGTCGCTTTTTACGTCCGCGCCTTGATCAATCAGCCATCGAACCAATTCTATATTGTCGCTATAAATTGCCGCTCTTAAAACGGCGTTGTTTTTGATCGCATCCTCTCCTTGTTGAACCAGCCATTGAATCAGTTTCAAATTGCCGTTCAAAGCTGCATAGAATATTAAATTGTAATCTTTGTAATCTTCGTTTATGTTTAAACCGTTTTCTTCGAAGAAAAGCAGCGGAATACGGTCAACGGAAAGCGGCGCATTAATGTCTAACCCTTGCTCGATAAGCCATTGAACCGTTTCCACATTGCCTCCTTCAACGGCATATTGTAAAACAGAACTCTCATCGAAATCTTTGGCGTTAATGTCTAACCCTTTTTCGATAAACCATTTAATCATTTCCAAATTGCCGCTTAGAGCTGCATAGTGAAGACAAGTTCTTTCATATTCTCCCA
>JAZRTH010000488.1:0-4444 GCA_045651945.1 Thermoguttaceae bacterium | reverse complement strand
ATGACCGTTCTCCAATATCCGTTACGCCTTCAGGAATTTCCACAGACGTTAAGTTACTGCAGTTATAAAACATACAGTATGAAATAACCTTAACCCCTTTAGGAATATTAACGGATGTTAAATAATGACATCCAGAGAAGGCGAAGCTTCCAATACTCTTTACACTTTGAGGAATCGTTACAGAATTTAAGTAACGGTTGTCCATAAACGCATTGTTTCCAATTTCCGTAATGCTATTGGGAATTACCACGTCTTTTTCGGAACCAATGAATTTTTTGAGTACAGTTCCCTCAATTTCAAAAGAGCTGAGAGGAGTTGGCGGGACTACTGGCGCTTCTTGCTTAACTTTGGCGGCTTCCTTGTTATTATAATTCGATGATTCTTGCTGTTCCTTAATATAGTCTTGATCATCTCGAGAGAGTCTGGTCAGCGGGACGTGAACAACTTTTCCGTCCGCTTTGCGAATATGAATGGTCGTCCCATTATCTGTTACTTTGACAAGCTCTCCTTTGACGGAGTAGTTGCCGGATCTCCATGTACGCATTTCTGCAGCAGAGCTGAACGAAATCAAAAAGACGCAAAGGAACAAAAAAGTCAATACAATAGAAAGTCTTTTCATAGTTATTCTCCTGAATTAAGTTTTTGTGTATTTTATCAGATGAAAGAGTAACCGTCAAGGGGATTAAAAATTTTTTAAATTATCATAGTGCGACGATAAGCGGGTGATGAGGTGGCGAACCAGCAGGATAGAAACGCCGCGTCGCCCGGGGCTTACGCGCCCCGGCTCGTCTACGCCTTTCATTAATTATTCGCGGTATTAACAACCGTCTTTCTTCCAACAACCGTAACGCGACCGGCGGCGATGAGTTCTAACGCTTCCGGCAAAGCCTTGAATTCGACTTCCAAAACGCGGGCGGCTAACGAGTCCGCGTCGTCGTCTGAATGGACAGGGACGGTTTTTTGAAGAATAATCGGACCGTCGTCCACCTGATTTGTAACAAAGTGAACCGTACAGCCGCTGACTTTGACGCCGTAGTCGATCGCCGCCTGATGGACTTTCTTTCCGTAGAAGCCGGGACCGCAAAAGCCAGGAATGAGCGATGGGTGAATGTTGACTACGCGATTTTCCCATTCCGGACGAATTATCAGCTTTCGCATGAACCCCGCCATGACAATAAAGTTGCATTGGCTTTGTTCAATCAATTCGTAAATCGCATCGGAAAAGGCATCGTCGGAATCGAACTCTTTTCGGTCAACGACCTTGGCGCTTGCATTACAAAGCGACGCGTATTGCAGCCCGGCGGCTGTTGGCGAGCTGGACACGACCAATGGAAAACAAACGTTGTCCAAACGTCCGGAGCTTTTATAATCCAGAAGATTTTTTAGCGTCCGCCCTGCTCCGGATATCAAAACCGCGCAGCGGAGCGGAATTGATTCCTGATTCTCTGTGCTCATTGTCCCAACTCCGTCATGTCGATTGTAGCGTTGAGCTGAACGGCTTCAGGCTCAATTTTAAATTGGAAATCGCCGCCCAGGAACCAAGCCCACGGCTGAGCCAGGTATCCTTCTGGAGCGTGAACGGAAAACCAACCCAAATTTCGCATATTGGCGTCTCCTAAAGCGGAATCAGTCCAGTACCCCGTATTGTTTCTAAGCTCATAGACGTATTCTCCGCCTATTGGGGAAACCATCTTGGCGCTAGACAGCTTTTCATAAAATGTCATAGCGTTAGCAGGATTAACGCCAAGCTGCTGAACCATTGTCTGAAGCATTACAAGATTAGCCAGCGACGTTCTGGCGGACACAGCGTAACACATGTCATTGATTCTATAACCGACGGCAACGCTCATTGGATCGGTTATCTTGATCCAGATGTGCTGCGGCGTTGGCGCGATTTCATAAGCGAGATACGGCTGCACCTGCGGCGGAATCTCCGGCTGGAACGAGAACAGACGGATATGCTGGTCTCGATACCGCATATCAATGTCAGGCCTGGACTGAATCGTATATTCAGCCGGCGGACCGATTGGAGCAATTCCAAACGTTCCTAACAACCCCAAAAAACCAAGCTCGTTTGATGTTCCAAAATATACGCCGACGTCGTTGCCAAAGATGCCTGTGAGAATGTCTCTGACGGGGCGTCCTGTTGGACCCTGATATGGGATCTCATTCCTGACGCCCATTATCAAACGGGCGTTATTGAGAATCGCTTGAGCCTGAATGCAGTCGCCTGGAATGGGAGCCAGTCGAACGTTGTCAAGCGGGCCAAAATAGGTCTTGGTTTTTTCAAAAGTGGCTCGAGCAAAGGGCGCTACTCTGGCGTCGACAGAGAGCGTGTTATGATTATCGTCGATTTTATTGACCTTCAATCCAACCATTAATGGGCAAAGCTGAACGATCTTTTGCTGGAAAGAATCTCGCATGGCTTCGAATCGGCCAATTTCGTAGTCGGACATGAATTCAACTTTCATATCTGCCACGGGACGGAACTGACCGCAGTACCCGCGTTTTGTATCATAGATATCGCCTTTATCGTCGAACATGAGCCGGCTTCCGTCAGGACGAATCAAAACGGATTTAGGCAAATATCCGTAAAGAACCAGGTCTTCGATTGATTCCGCATGATAGCCTTCGTTTAGAGCCGCCTGATATGCCAAATGCGTCATTTCAATTTCTGCAGCGGAACGGCGGCGGCGCGAGATTTCCGTCCAGTATTTTGGAGAAACAATACGATACAGAAAATCTTCGCTGGCGTAAACGAATACGGTGTATTTATTGTCAAGCGGCATGAGCGATCGGGCGTACTTAAAATACCGTTGAGCGCCGAGCGATTCTTGACCGTCTGACGTATTAAGAAAATCTTCAACGAGTTTTTTGGAGGTCGTTATCAAATGATACGATCCGTCAATGACGTAATAGGATTGAATTCGCCCATCTGGAGTGCACAGAAATTTAACTTTCTTTCCGGCAATTTTAACCGTTTTCTCTTTGGCGTCCGGATTGGTTTTAAGGTAATTTGACCGTTCGCCGTTGATTCCGGTAGAGAGCAGAAAATTGTTGGCAGCCTGAAAGAGCAGCCCAAACGACGGTCCGTCGTCGAAAAACAGGTCTGAACCAATAAAAGCAACGTCTTGAATTACCGTTGGACCCATCAGCTTGGACATCTCTGTCATGCGGCTGGCAAGCAACGTCTGGATTTTCTCCGTACCGTTGCGAGCAACGCTTTGTGACGCCAACAGGTTCATGGCGTCGCCTTCGATTGATTGAGTCAGATCCTGAAACCACATAAAATTCTTGAACGAGCCGAAGCGAATGTACACGCAATCTTTCGGAACGCGCATGGCAATGGGTTCGATTGATATATCATCGCCTAAAACAACGTTTCCCATTTTCGGGGTTGGCAAACATAATGCGGAAGCTGTTGGACTTAGATGCATTAATTTTTGACCGTCAAAGCGAGATTTATCGTCTTGTGCGTCCTGTGAAGAATTCTCGTTTTCGTCGTCTCCCGCCAAATCTTTCGGCAAAATGGATTTGGAAGAACGCGATTTCTGAATCATTTCCTCGATGGGAATCTCGTTAAGCGTCGTATCTTCAAAAAATGAAACGTACGGCATTTTTGAACGCAGCGTCGGCGTTGGCGCTGTGAAGTTAATCGGGGAAACATCGTCCCAAGGCGATTTTTTCTCACCAATGACCGAAGGATCAAGCCCCATTCTATACACCAGCATTGATCGCAGATAGTTTTTAATCATCGATGGAGCCGGCGGCGAAAGGGCATTATTCTGCTTGCTCTTTTCCGGAATGAAATTAGCAAGCCACAGATTTAGCAGCTCATAATAGGATTGCGGATCTGAATACGGAACAAGCTGAAACGACATTGGAGGGTTGGTCCCAAGGTTGACGCGAAGGGGCTGAGAACCCTTGAACAGGAAGAAAATTCGACATCGCGGACGAACGCTATCCATCGCATTGCGAACGATTCCCTGAACGAACGGGGGGAGCGTTGGACGTTCGGTTAAGATTTCTTTGGTCTTCGGATCCGGCGCAATATAAGAAAACGCCGGATAGAAAATGCGGCGATCTGGCGACGTAACCGTGATCTGTTTAATCGTTAATGGACCGGTAACGTTTTCTGGGGACAACGGTACTTCCAGAAAGCCAATTCCCCATCCCGCGCCAATGCCGTTAGGGTTCGGACAAAGATACGCCCCATTTGCGACGTTGACTCTGCCGCGCGCATAAACCGATCCAATCAAAAGGGCTGACAAAATGACAGCCAAAAAAACTCGTTTAATGAATTGCATCGTCATTGATTTCAATTTATTGTAAAATGGAAGAAAATGTATGGAGTCAGATTGATATATTACTGAGTCGTTATTTTATGATTACTCATTAATAATATTCTGACTTCAACAAAAATCAATTTCAGGAAAAAATCCTG
>JAZRTH010000487.1:0-1350 GCA_045651945.1 Thermoguttaceae bacterium | reverse complement strand
GACCAACACGTTTGAAGAAAACGCGAATCAAACTGCAACCTCAACTGACGCCGCTGTGAACGAAGCCGTTGTACCCGCTGAAGACCAGCCCGCTCAAACGGCTAAAGACGCAGCTCCTGCGGAAGCAGCCGCAGACGACGCGATTCCAGCTGTTCCAGAAAACGGAACTCTGGAAGACTATAAAGAATATCTCGCCAATCTCAACGACGCACTCAATAAAAAAGCGCAAAGCATGATCGCTCAAGCTCAAAAAGACGGCGTTAATCCGCAGTCTGAAGAGTTTACCGCTTCTTTAAAAGCTGAGGCAAACAAATACTTCGATAATCTTATTCAGGCTACCGATAAAGCCCTTCTTCTCAAAGACGTTTCTGATGAAGATTTTGAAGATCTGGCTGGCGGCAAGGTTCAGCTTATCATGCTTTCCGCTCAGCTCAACGATGAAGACGAAGACGCTGTCAACGCTAAAATGCAGGCGTTCGCCGATCAGCTTCGCCAAATTGATAAAGCGAAATACGCTGACGATATCGAAGCCAAACTGTTCCAGAATAAAGTTTTTGGCTACGCCATGAAAGGCGACGTTAAAGAATTTGCCAAAGTCGCAGCTGAAATTGACGAAAAAGTCGAAAAAGCCGGAAAGGACGTCACCCCTATGCTGGCTCAGCAAGCGATGATGATTGCGCTGGTTTCCAACGAAATGCCGAACTACGAAGCTCCGGAAGGACGTCTGGAAAAGTACAGCAAAGCTCTTAAGGAAGCCTCTGACCCGGACGTCAGCAAGCTGGCTGCTGTTCTGGAACGCACAATTCTTCGCGCTGAAGGCGAAAAGAGATTCAAGGACGCATTGGGGAACGAATTCAAATTCGGCGGAACGTTCATTGACGGTTCCGAATACAAAGCTGAAGATTATGCCGGAAAAGTCGTCCTGATTGACTTCTGGGCAACCTGGTGCGGTCCGTGCTGCGCTGAACTGCCGAACGTCAAAAAAGCGTACGCCGCTTATCATGACAAGGGATTTGAGGTCATCGGCGTTACCTGTGACGATTCTTCCAAGGAAGACGATTTCAAAGCCTTCCTTAAGGAAAATGAGATTCCCTGGAAACAGATGTTTGACGCAAAAGCGATCGTTCCAGATGAAAAGACCTCTGACGACAAACCCATTCCGGTTTCCGAATACTATGGAATTAACGGAATTCCTTGCCCGGTTCTTATTGGAGCAGACGGAAAGGTTCTCTCCCTCAACGCTCGCGGTAAAGAACTCGAAGAGCAGCTCGCCAAGATTTACGGCGAAGTAAAGGAAGAAGCTCCGGCTGAAGAAGCTCCCGCTGAGGAAACTCCCGCTGATGAAGCTCC
>JAZRTH010000486.1:0-1639 GCA_045651945.1 Thermoguttaceae bacterium | reverse complement strand
GGAGCAGACCAATAACGCCGAGCGCCAATAGCGCCCACGTTGACGGTTCCGGGACGCCGGAGCCGGGTTCGGGTCCCGGTCCAGGTTCAGCCGCCGCGATTAAATACAAGCCATCCGTTCTGCCTTCCAAACCAAAGAAGTTTGTATAATTCGACAGCCAGGACGTGTAATCGCCTGCGGTAAAGCCGTCGTCTGAAACCAGTTTGTATCCGGTCGGATCGTCTTCTAAAGCCGCAAACCAGACAGATGCGTCGCCAGCTTCAAAGAACAGTTCAATCGTTGATGGATTGCCGGTGAACGCAAAGTCTGAACCGGAAGTCGGATCGTTGACGATATTCAGTACGTCGAAGACGTCTTCATCAAACGACGAGAATTCAAAGATAATCTTGCCGTCGTCCATAACCATGACGTTGCCGGTTACGTTTGCCGTTCCTACCGAGTTGCCCGGCGAGAAATGACCACCAGCTTGAACTATCAGGTCGCCGTTCATGTCCCCTTTCAAATCCAAACGTCCTCCTGTAACAGCAAAATCCTGAACATCAACGGCAACGCCTGATTCATTGTTCAGTTGAAGCGTTCCAGTCCCTTTCTTTTCGACGTTGTTCGCAGTTATCGAGCCGTTGAAGGTTGACAATTTTTCGTTACTGAGAACCAGGTCTTTCCCGGTTCCAGCAACCGTTCCGTTTGTTCCTGTCAGGTTGTTCAACTGCATGGCGTTCGTACCGGTATAATTCGCGAAGTTAAGCGTTCCGTTGACGGCAACGTCGCTGGAAGTCGCCAGATTCGCGCCGGCGCCGGAAAGAGCCAGCGTCTGACCAGCCGCGACGCTGGTTGCGCCTGTATAGGACAGATCTCCGGTAAACGAAATAGTTCCATTGTTATTATCATTCCTGTGTATAATGGAAATGCCTAATTTCGATGTTTCACCGTCTGAAAGCGCTCCGCTGAACGAGTTAGACGAATTGTTGGAGTTTGACTGTATTTTTAACGTCATTTCTCCGCTTGCAGCGCCGGATTTAATAGCGCTGGAAACCGTTCGACCGCTGCCATTGATTCCTAACAACGCATCATCTACAACGACAATGTCGCCGGACATGTTGTCGTTGAGTCGAAGAGCGCCGTAATTTTCTTTGTTGCCGTCGCCGGCAAGAAGAACTTTCGCCTTTAACTCAGCGTATTCAACGTAAACCGTCGTACCCGGATTGATTTCAAAGGTAACGCCCTCGAATTCGCGTCGGTTTGTATAGACCTTGCTGCTGTCAGTGCAGTCGTTATTTACCAGCGAAATCTTGCCGGTGAAGTTGTCCGGCGTGAGGTTGGGGAACTGAATGTTGCCAGCGCTGTTGGAAATCCGCACTTCCAAATCGCCTGCGCCGGAAATCTTGGCAACGTTAATCTGCTTTGTATTGGCGCCCGTCAGGATGGAAAGCGCGCCGCCGTTGACCGTTACGTCGCCGGAGAAGGAAAACGCGCCGTCAAGATTGACGGTATTATCCCCCTGTTTGACAATCTTGCCAGCTCCGGAAATCGCGTTGGTCATTGTATCCCAAGCGAGGTCGTCGGCAAAGGTCAAAGTTGCGCCTTGAGCGATGGAAACCGCGCCGGCGCCGGAACCCAGCAAGTCGGAGGCCAAGCGGTC
>JAZRTH010000485.1:0-2579 GCA_045651945.1 Thermoguttaceae bacterium | reverse complement strand
AGAAGCGGAGAATTAATCTGAGGTCGAACGAACGCTTTATCTGCTTTAATGGAAGAATGTCCGGTATATACTACAAAATTGTACAAACAGGACGACGAGAAAGACCATAAAGAATCGAAATTGTATCGAAGCTGTTTGGCTTTTTGTGTAACGTCAAACGCGATAAACGGCGCAGTTCCAGCGTCGATATAAGTTTGACGGCTTTGATTCTCTTTCCCAAATATCGACAAGTCCCCCGGCATGGCGGCTGCAAAAACCTGCAGCGCCATTGCCAATACCAGCGTCAGGGAGACGATTTTGTTTTTCATTTCATCAAATCGATGAAATCGTCGTAAATGCAGCGGGCGTCTTGCGGACGGCTGGGCGCGGTCGGATTCCAGGAGATGCCGATAATCGGAAGATCTTTGTGACGGAATCCTTCGACAATGTCCGGGAAGTTCAAGTTGGTATGGGTAACGACGATGTCTTCAAGCAGATCGTTGTCTTCTGCTGCGTCTTCAAAATCTTCGCCGTCCAGACCGTAGTCGATGTTCTTCGAGACGATAGAAACCAGCCCGGTTTTGGCGTCCTGAACCGGAATGTTGACGCCGTGATGACCGTGTTCCAGAATACAAGGGTTGATGCCCAAGCCCATGCCGAGCATGAGCGAGCCGAGCCCAATGGCGAGAACCGGAACCTTTTCAGGCAGTTTTTCGACGGTGTTTTCGATGATCTTGCCCACCCATGGCGCGCCGGGACCGTTGGAAATAAAGACTCCGTCCGGTTTGAGAGCCAGCAGTTCTTCCGCCGTGGTGGAATACGGAACAACGGTAACGTCGCAGCCAAAACTGACAAGCGTCTGAAGCTGGTCGCGGCGAACGCCCAGGTCGAGAACGACGACTTTGTAACGTTTGCCCGTCGGACGTTCGTCAATCCACGCGTTCTTTTCCGTCCATTTATACGGGGCTTTGCAGGAAACTTCCGCAATCAGATTGGGGAACGCTTCGAGGTTCATGCCGCCGTGACATCCGCATCCGCATCTGCAATGATCGTCGTCGTGATGGCAATGATGACCTTCATGATTGCAGTCGCAATCGTCGTCGTGATGGTGATGATGCCCTTCCTGAGCGCATTTGCAGCCTTCGCCGCCGCAGTGATCGGCAGTGCAGTCCGGGTTGCCGCCGTTGGCGATAATCGCCGCGCGCTGCGCCTGTTTGACGAGGTCGGAAACGGACAGTCGCTCTCCGCAGGCGATAACGCCGTACTTGGGGCCGTTGTCTCGCAGGTGCTTGGCAATAGCGCGGGTGTCGACGTTTTTCATCGCGACAACGTCGTTAGCTTTGAGGTACTCTTCCAGCGTCTGCTCGGAACGGAAGTTGGACATGATCGGGCTAAGCTGACGAACGACCAAGCCGGAGATTTTCGGGCCGTCGGACTGGGAATCCGCAGCGTTGACGCCTACGTTCCCGATTTCTGGATACGTCATGGTAACGATGTTGCCGAAATTCGCCGGGTCAGTCATGATTTCCTGATAACCGGTCATGCACGTATTGAAAACAATCTGTCCGGAACGAATGCCGTCCGCGCCGAACGCGTCGCCGAGAAAGACTTTACCGTCTTCGAGTACTAAATATGCCATTGTAATTCAAATTGAGTAAGGGTTTTTGCGTCAAAACGCCGCTGCCAACGCAGCTCGTAAACGCATTTCCTCTATTATAGCGCCAATCAAAGCGTAAGGAAGGGGGAGCGGGGCGCCACACCCGATCCGCACTGCCGCGCGTTTGCCAAAATCCGCTCCCGTTGGTCGCTTGTGTTTTCTCGCGACTCGCAACTCGCTACTCGCTACTCGCAACTTCCGATCAGTTCGTCTTCTTAATCCAGACGTTTCTGAACTTGACGGGGGCGGAGTGGTCTTGCAGGAACAGCGGACCTTCGCCGGTCTCTTTCATGACCTTGTTGACTTCGTCCATGCAGGCGGATTTCTGGCGAATTTCCGGACGGTAAACCGACCACGGATCTTCAAAGGTTACGTCGTTTTGAACGAGCTGACCGTTAAGATAGGCGGTGATTCGACCGGGTTCAACGATTTTCCCGGACTCGTCGCGGCGCGGAGCTGTGTATTTGATGTCGTAAACCTGCCATTCGCCTGCCGGCTTGCACGCCTGAACCAGCGGAGCGTACTTGTTGTACACTGCGCCGCAGTCGAGCTTGTCCGGGTTTTCCTTGTTGGCAGAGTTGAAAATCTGCATCTCGTATTTGCCGTGAATGTAAACGCCGCTGTTGCCGACCGAGTTTTCCGGCGTGCAGAATTCAACGTGAATTTCCGCGTCTTGGAAAATAACGGTGGAATGGATGTGGTTGGAATCGTGCCCGGACTTGGAAACGACCAGACAGCCGTCTTCGACTTTCCAGTTTTGGTCGGCGGGTTTGCCGTCTTTGTCGACGAACTGGCAAATGCCTTTGCCGTCAAAAAGAACAATGGCGTCTTCCGGCATGGTTTCCGCCGGTTTGAATTCTTCAGCCGCGGCAACGGCGGCAAGAAACGCTGTCAGGATAATTGAGGTGATTCGCATGGGAGTGATGGGGGTAGGGAATGCGTA
>JAZRTH010000484.1:0-3447 GCA_045651945.1 Thermoguttaceae bacterium | reverse complement strand
AACAAATGGGGATTATATGACATGAACGGTAATTCTTTTGAATACTGTCAGGATTGGTACGGAAGCTATCCTGCTAGAAGCGTTACGGATCCAGTTGGTCCTTCGACAGGTTCTCATCGCATTATCCGCGGCGGAGGATGGATTTGGAACGGTTCGAGAAGAACATGCCGATCGGCGTCTCGCAATTATGTATTGCCTGGTTCACGCTCCATTCAAGAGGGGTTTCGCTGCGTAATAGTTCCATAATCTTGGGCAGGCGAGGCGAATGCGAATTGTGGCGAACTGAGCGCTATCGGTTCAATCGCTTCAGTTCCTTTTCCGCCTGTTCCCTTTGCGGGGAACGAACGGAAAAGGTTATTTGGCGATATTCTATTATTGCTTAATCCCTGTTCCGTGGGTTAAAACCCACGGCTACTAATATTGAACCGCTAACGCGGTTCTAAACCCGGGAACTAACGTTCCCGGCTCGCCTATGCTTGCGTAACTCCTCACTCCTCACTTCTCATTCCTAACTAATTCGCCGCCTCGCTATCGCCCATCTTGCTTTTCATTTTAGTTTCTGGTAGAATTGTTTTCATGATGAAAAAGCTGCGATTATTCTGCCGAATGTTAGTTGTTGCCGCCGTCTTGACAAGCGCGGCGTTTGCTCAACGAGTTGAGCCGCTGGTTGACGTCTATTCCAGCGCGATTGAACCGGGAAAGACCCTGACGATTCCCGTTCCCGCTCAAACGATAAAACGGATTATTCAAATTCAAAGCGGCGCCAGTCCGCAGTCCGGCGGAGCTGCGACGCTGCGGCTGAAATTGTCGGTTGTCAATCCGAAAAGCTCGTGGACGCTTTTGGCGTCGCCCAAAATTCGTCTGGAAAACGGCGCGAATCAATACGAGGTCTTGCCGTTTACGCAGGGAAAGCCCAATCTCGGACCGATGGCGTCCGGGGCGGAGCTGGAACTGACGTTTGAACTGGGCGACAAATTCGATTCCAATCAGGATTCCAAACTGGTTATTCCCAACGGGGTCTACAGCTGGAGCGCTCCGACGGGCGAGTACGTTCTGAACGTCTTTTCCGGATTCAAACTGCAAGCGGAATTCACGGTTGACGGGCTGAACCGCCTGTATAGAATCACCGCGAAAACGCCGCCTGAAATGAACCGCTTTGTTTGGACTGTCCCTGCTGATGATCAATCCTACTCGCAACTCGCAACTCGCAACTCGCAACTAAACTCGCAACTCGCAACTTTTCCAACCGTCCAAATTGAGACGACTCAAGGCAAACTCAAGCGGCGGTTCCCGGAGTTCGCGGACGGTCGAAAGGAGTTTAACGTTCTTTTAGACGCCTACGTCGACGGACAGCCGGAACCGACTCGTGTAACAGTTCACGTCAAAGGGAATGCGAATCCAATACCCGTTCCGCTGGCGCCGGGCGAACGTCTGGTGGGGCTGTGCTTTTACGGAAGCGAACATTGCGTTGAGTACGTTGACGAGTTAATCGATCAGAAGCTGGGCAACCTTGCTGTGTTCTGGCCTGGCGCGCCGGTTCGACCGAATCAGACTAGTGTGACAGAACGCGACGTTATTGCCAAACTGGCGGATAACGGCGTGTATTCCATGACCATCTACAAGCGCGACAGCCGTCAGCAGGTTGAGGAATTAACCTCGGCGGCGAAGAACCGCTATTTTCTCAATAACAATATTGGCGAGTTCGCCAGTTTCCTGTATCAGGACGCCCGAAGCGCTCAGGCGTGCCATTACAACCAGTCGCTGGCGGACGTCATGCTCTGCCGTGACGCCTTGGTCGAGACGTACGTCGGCTGGGGAGCGAAGCTGTATCATTCCACCTACGATTACATCTTTTCGACGTCCGGCTCCTCGCTGGCGAACTATGAGCTGGAAGGCGGCGTCGATTTTATGTGTTCTGAACTGTACGCTATCGGAGCGCAGAACCTGGCGTGGGCAAGCGCAGAGATGCGCGGCGCAGCGCGAAAATGGCAGCCGGAGTTCTGGGGCGGATGGCTGGCGCATGAATGGCAGACGTGCGACTACCCGTTCCAGGCGCCGCAGAAATTTCAGCTTCTCAAGGCGGGGCTGTATCAGCAGTATCTTATGGGAAGCCGGTTTATTGTGCTGGAATCCGGCTCGCAGTCGACGCAGGCGGGACAGTACACCGCTCAATCCGACAAGAAGAATTTCGGGCACGACGACCCTGTCCCGACGGAATATCGCCGACAGATGAAGGATTTTTATGCGTTCGTCCAGCAGGCGCCCAAGCGGCTGGACAGCCCGCAGACCCGCATTGCCGTCGCGATGGGAAACGGGGACTGTTACGTTGGAATGTACATGCACAGCGCGGTTTGGGCGCAGCACGAAGCCGCGGCGAAAGACCCGCGCTGGAAATACGGACCTCCGGAACGGCTCAGCCAGGCGGTTCAGCAGGTCTTCTTCCCCCTCGACCCGTCGGCAACTGCCCCGTACAGCAATCGATTTTTAGCGGGATCGCCCTACGGTCAAACGGACGTCGTCTTTCTGGACGAGTTTACCCGGTTGAAGGATTTGACGCGGTACAAGCTGGTTGTCTGTACAGGCTGGAATACCATGACGCCGGGAATTGTTCAGACGCTGTCGCAGTACGTCCGTCAGGGCGGAACAGTATTCCTCGTAACGCCGCAGCTGTCAACGCGAACCGACAGAGAATACGCTCAGTACGCGCCGTCCGACCTGATAGCTAACGGCGTTTTGAAGCCGCTGATCGATATGGAAATCGTTGACCGTCAGGAGGTTGCAGGGACTATCGATTCCGATTGGCTTACCGAGGGAAAAGAGCGTCTGGAAACGTCGATTGCGCGATTTAATCCAACGGAACCGTCGGCAGACTCGCAGCCGCTGGAAACGCTGGCGTTGATTGACGGCAAGCCGCTTTTGGTTCGTCAGCGACAAGGGCAGGGCGCTGTCTATTTGCTTTTAACGTGGACGTATCCCGGCGAGGACGCGGCGAAGACGCTCTTGCAGTCGATTCTGAAAAAGCTGGGAAAAGAGTTCAGCGGGACGAAAGCCGGCGATATCGACGTCCTCTCGGATACCCTGCCGTCTGACAGCCTGTGTTGGGCGGTTTACGAGGAATCCATCGACCTGCTCAATCTGGACTGCAATCGAAGTCGAACTGTTACAATTGCCCTGCCCGGCGCGCCCGACAAACCGATTACCGTTACCCTCGGCCCGACGGAACTGAACACGATTTCAAAATACACGACGATTTCGAAATAAACAAGGAGCAGAGATTTGTTCCCTGCTCCTTCTTTATATCTGTACGTTGATCCGATTAGTATACGCCTTTGTTTTTGGGGCGTGAAGTTTCGGAACTGACCGTTCCTTCGTGGTTTTTGGCGAACGGAGACGGCGGAATCGGATGAGCGTCGTCGCGGCGGGCGGCTTCTTCCTGCTGGAACGATT
>JAZRTH010000483.1:0-7157 GCA_045651945.1 Thermoguttaceae bacterium | reverse complement strand
CTTTCTGTAAACGTTACATTTTATAATTGCTAATTATTTCTTGTTAGCTTTCTTTCGCCAGTAGAGCAGTCCGACGGCGCCGAGAACGAGCAGCGCCCACGTGGACGGTTCAGGAACGTAATACGTTGTAATCAGATACAGATTGCCGCCTTCGCCCAGCAAGGCAAACTGTCTCAGAGTTTGCATATTTCCATACGTATTGGTAAGCAAATAACTATAATCGCCGTCATCAAAACCTCCGCCTTTAATCATAAGATATTTTGCGTCTTCGGTTGCCCAGTCATAGGGATCATTGTTCATAAACACCAAGTCGATGATAGAATTAACGGAGGTGTCAAATACTCCATTGTTTATAATTGAAACAACGTCGTTTTTCTCTTCATCGAACTTACTGAAATGGAATTCGATTTTTCCACCGGGTTCAATGTTAACGTTGCCGTCTAAAGTTACCGCGTCGTGTGTTTCAACAATGGTAGTACCGTCTTCAGTGTAGAATTTTACCGAATTGTCGCCAGTTGCAATAGCGCTGTTGTTGCCCCAATTCCAAGAGTCTGGTGCAAAAGCAGCGCCGGCTTTTACGGTCAGCTCGCCTTTGAAATAACCGTTGAAGTCCACCTGTCCGGAGGAAATGACAAAGCTTTCTGCTCGAATGCCGCCGTCTGACCCGGCACAATACAATTTGAGGGTCGCATCGCCTTCTTTGCGTAATTCTTCCAAGTCTTTTTGGACGGCGCCGTCAGGATACTCATAGTTATGATTAATATACGCATAGTTATGATATCTAATTTGATTGCCGTTTTCATCAAGAATGGGGGCGCCTTGTTCATCAACAGCAGCAATTTCCTGCTCATGCCCTTTCATAATCGCCCCGTAATACGCGGTATCCTTGTCGTTACGGAGGATGAGAAGCTCGGTTTGATCGTGATGAGCGGCGTCTGGATAATGATAGCCCGCAACAAAGGGGTTGGTGGTAACAGCGTCAGAACCGATAATTCTCGTATGTGCTGCATTATCGGGATTGCTGCCGAGGTTGTTAAGGATGTGATTATTTTGCAGGACTAAATTCCCATTTTCAATAAAAATTTCGCTGCCTTTTATGCCAGTATAGCTTGTACCATCCCCAGAAACGACGTACGCATGATTAAAACGCGCGCTGTCCGGATCCCAATCGGTTTGAATTGTTGTTTTTCCGGTAAATTCTGCATTATTTCCCAATACATAAATAACGTCTTCCCGTTGGGAGTGATAAAGAACTTTTCCATTGCCTTCAATATTTCCACAGATAGGAAAAAGGGCAAAGGGAAGTTCAGATTGATTCTGATCCAATGAAAAGGATTCTATTTCTAATTTAGCTCCTTCGGGGCAAATAATCGTACAACTTTTATCAATAACCAAGTGTCGATTTCTGTTGTTGTTGGTAATCTTCGAACGATAAACATCGTCATTATTGGGATCTGGCAGTATATAAAGCGTACCCTTAAGTCCAACAACTGCAAAATAATTTTCGATAAATGGATCTTCGCCATTGTTGTTAGTATTGCCGTTGTTAATGCTGGCGGCTTGGGATTCTGGCAATCGATTGTTAATGAAACCATTCCCCAGATAAACTTTATCCAAAGAAAATGCATAATCTGGTTTGTACACCATACCGCTTTCGGTAGCGCTGTAATCACTAGAGCTAATGCCAGCGTCAACGCCGATGGAAAAACGCATCTGATTTTCGGTAAACGTCGAAATAACCAGTGAGTTTGGATCGTTCGGATCTGACAAATACGTATCGACGCCAATAAACAACGCGTTACCCCAAAACTCATATATATCTTCAGCGCCTTGTTGATATTTAAATTCTCTTTCAGCTTTTAATTCAAGGTAACCTCCGATGGTAGAATAATTTTGGGAAGTTTTGTGGTACTCTTGAACATAACAATTCTTAGGGGGGTTGTTGTTACTCTCAACAAAACTAACTAAAGGGTCAGAAATCGTGTTGCCAGACATTCTCCACACCCACCAACCTTTTGATGCGTCCCACGGAATACCGCGCGGAAAAGAACCATCTTTTTTCCGTAAAACAGCGTCTGCAAGCGGCAACCCCGTAAGATAATTACCGTTATCCGATAAAACTAAAACCGGCGTGAATTCAGGTGTGTAAGATGTAGGCGTTTGCGCCTGTACGGAGTTAAAACCGAAAACGATAACAGCCAAAGCGACTGCAGATACGATCTGTTGGATGAAATGTTTTTTCATAGTGGATTGTAACGGCTAGTTGACAGGGTTACAGTAAACGACTCAAATTGACGTTGTAAACATCGGGGAGGGTAAAGCGATAGCCGCTACTGTGGTTATTGGATTGCTCTTCCTGGTGGAACGCGTAAGAAAACGTATACAAAAATCAATTGGAATGTTTGTATATGTCGTTTACTTGTATAGTATTATAACTAATAATTTTAAATTTGAAGACCCTATTTCAAAAAATTTTTAAAAAATTATTACCCATTTTATTAAAAAGGTAATAATTATTCAGGCGGCGCGGAACCCGATAACGGCAAAATTCAATTTTGAAATACATAATTATCTGTTTATTTTGACAGAAAGTCAGATTTTCAGGATAATTATATCTGATTTATTTGTGTATATCGTCTGGCAATCGCAATTGATTCGAGAAAGAATAGCCGCTTCTTCAATTGAAGCCGGGAGCGAAAAGCTGCGTCAGCGTCGGCGGACGAGGCTGTTCCGTCCGGAGAGTTATCGTGAAAAGAAGCGAGAGCTTTCTCGGAAACCGCTGGGCGGTTCCGAAAAAGCTCTCGCTGGGTTATTGTTTATTTTTCGTCTGAGGGAGAAAGACTACCCAAACTAATCATCGTTGTCGAGGTCGTCAACGTCGTCGTTTGGGGCGTGGTCAATTTCTGAATCCTCATCGACTTCTTCCTCGTCGTCAATTGAATTATCCAGATTGTCGAGATATTCTTGAGCGGATTGATTTCCCATTTTTGCAGCGGTTTTGATAAGCTCGAGTCCGGTTTTAGCGTCAGGACCTTTTTCTTCGTACAGGATTTGCCCCAATCGAAAAACGCCATACGGGTTTTTAGCGCGCGCCGCAATTTTATACAGATCAAACGCTTTTGCCTTGTCAGGTTTGACGCCAACGCCCTCCATGAAGAAATCGCCTAAAATAGCCAATGCGTTTTCGTTTCCCGCTTTTGCAGCCTTTTCAATCCAGAAGAACGCGTCATTATTGTTCTTTTTGGCGATTTTCCCAACGTAATAATCCAGCCCCAGAAACAGCATTGCTTCAGCGTTTTCTTTCATAGCCGCTTCTTTAATGTGCGCATATCCTTTCGGGACGTCTTTTTCGACGTTGAAACCATCGCATAAAAAGCGCCCATACCAGTACATCGAGTTGGGAATGCCTTTTTCAGCGCCGACGCTATAGCATATAACCGCTCGTCTGCCATCTCGTTCAACGCCGATTCCCTGCATGTAGAAATCTCCCAAAACGTCAAACGCTTTAATGAAACCCTTTTCAAGAGCAAGTCTTTCCATAAGGGCAAACGCCTTTTTCTCGTCTCTGGGAATAAATCTGCCAAAAGTGTATTCCAGAGCCAAAGCAAACATGGCGTCCGGTTCGCCCTGAAATGCAGATTGCTGAAGCCAGACAATTCCTTCTTTCTTTTCGTCGTCGTCCTGAGACGTCAAAAGCATAAGGGACAACATATACTGTCCGCGCGGATTTTTTCTTTCAGCGGCTTTCCGAAACCATTCAGCAGCTTCATCCTTATTGTTTTCGTCTTTTCGAAGAAGAACGATTGCGTAACAGACCATTGCTTTGTCATCGTCCTTTTCTGCCGCCATTTTATAATATTTGAGCGCTTTGTCGAGATTTTCTTTCACGATAACGCCGTTTTCATAGAGCAGCCCGACGGCCAGCTGCGCCGCGCAATAGCCTTTATCCGCCAACGGCTTGAGCCAAAGGAAGAAACTCTTTCTGTCCGGAAACAATTCGGATAACCACTCGTTGCGTCTTTTCGATTCCGGGTTGTATTCCCTAAAGATGACTTCGATAGCCTCGTTGTCGCCGGATTGAGCATATTCTTTTAGTTTTTGGTATGGATTTGACAGGCTTTCAAAGCTTTTAATATTGACTTCCTGATATCGCTTCGGAGCAACGGATTCCGGCATCTTTTCAATGCACTTGCTGAAAACGATTAGCAAACCTGTTTCGTCCAACGGGAGGTATTCGTTGAGCATATCCGTTGGGATAACGCCTATCTTGAAAACGTCTTTTGAACGGAACGTCTTTGAAACGACGTCGGAAGTATTGTAATTGTCAACGGGGTTGTCATTGAACATGAACGCGACCAGCCACGGCAGTTCGGCATTAGACCCCATAAAGCTGGACGTTTTAGTAACAGGAATGCCGAAAACCGAGTCAATGCTGTTATCGTCAATTGCAACCACTTCGTACGCATCGTCTTTTTCCATTAAAATACGGTTGATTTTATTAAAAGCTGACAGAGCGTCTTTGAGAGTGAATTCATTGTCCGGTTCAGGGAAAACCGAAATTACTTTGATATAATTTTTCGTAAAAAACGCAATGCTTGCCGGCTGTTGGACATTGTCTAAAAGAGAATCTCCTTTGGCGTTTTCAATATTCAGTTTTCCGCTGGCGGGATAGATTAACAAATCGTTGATTGACGCGCGATTGTCAAACTCCTCGATAAAAGCGCGATTGTTCATTTTTAAAACAAACGAGCATTTTTTAACGCGTCCGTTTGGAGCGATAACCGTTTTGGTTGTCATCGGCTGGGCGTCCGCGCGAATCGTTTTGGAGTCGGACTTAATGGCAACTTCCAGACGAGAAGAATTGTCAAAACGGTAAGTTTCCGACCCGAGATTGATAAATCCAAGCGTAATGACAAGCTTGCGATTATAACGCTGGTCTGAAGGGGTTGAATTACGGTCGTTGTCGCTGCTTTGAGTGGAGAAATCGTAGTGCGTTTGCTCAATCGTCTGCCCGTCAATATCTTTTGTCAACGTCCACTGCTCGACGATGGAGTCAACCGACCACGCGAGCTTCCCTGGAATAATTCCGATGCTGTCGCCGTCTGCAAAAGCGCCTGCGCTGTTGAAAAGCGAGCACGCCACAATCAAAAAGGCAATAAAGGTCTGTTTCATGATAATCTTCTCCAAAGTTAAGTAACAGGACAGAGCGCCGTCCTAATCATACATGCGTTATTAATGAACTGAGTTATTTTCAGAGCCGCAAACCCAACGAATAATCCTCATCGACAAAATCGTCTTCTTCGTCATTGAACTCGTCTTCTTCGTCGTTGAATTCTTCTTCGTCGTTGTTGTTATTGGATTTGTCTTCTTCTTCGTCGAGGTCGTCAATATCGTCGTCGAGGTCGTCGCCGCTATTTTTTAATGGACAGTCAATGCCAATAATATCGTCGATGCCATTAAATGAATCGTTGTCCAGATCCTCGTCGTTATTGCCATCGTCATCGTCGCTGCCTTTCAAACCATCCAGCATATTAAGATATTTTTGAGCCGGTTTGATTCCCATCTTTGCCGCAGCATTGATATAATTAAGCCCCATTTGAGCGTTGGCGCCCTTTTGTTGATAAAGATATTGCCCCCAACGGAAAATTCCAAACGGATCTTCTTTGTCTGCCGACTGCTTATACAATTCAATCGCCTTTGCACGATTAGCATTGACGCCTCGTCCATAAGCGTAGAGATCGCCTAAAACAGCCAGGGCGGTTGAATGTCCGTTTTTGGCGGCTCTGTCCAGCCAGAAGAAAGCTTCGTTATCGTTCTTTTTAGCAAAATGGCCAATATAGTAATCAAAGCCGATGAAATACTCCGCTTTGTCATAGCCTTTTATTGCGGCGTCTTTAAGAAGACGGTAACCAGTCGAGACGTCTTTATTAACGTTGTAACCGTCGCATAAAAAACGACCATACCAATACATGGATTCAGAAATGTTTTCCGAAGCGCCCAGTCTATAATAAAAAACAGCCAATTTCCCGTTCTTTTCAACGCCGATTCCATGCATATAGAAATACCCCAGAAGGTTATAGGCGAGGGGGAAATCCTTATCAGCAGCCTTTTCCATATAAGAGAAGGCTTTTTCATCGTCCTCAGGAACGCCAACGCCATAATAGTATTGCAGTCCCAATCTGTATAAAGAATCCGGATAGCCCTTGTCAGCGGATTGTTGAAGCCATTCAATTCCTTCCTTGAGCTTGTCCTCGTCTTCTGTGTGTATTAACTCTACTGCCAATAAATATTGACCTCGCCTGTTGCCAAGCTTTGCGCCTTTTCGATACCATTTAATTGATTCTTCAAGTTTATTCTCGTCAATTCGACGAAGAACGTTAGCATAGCAAACCATGGCTTCGTCGTTGCCTTGATCCGCCGCCATTTTATAATACTTAAGCGCCTTGGGAAGGTTCTCTTTAGCGCCTTGACCGTTTTCGTAGTACAATCCAGCCTCTAATTGAGCCTGAGCGTATCCCTTGTCAGCAAGGGTCTTGAACCATTCAAGAGCGTCTTTGTTATTTTTAAACAAAAAACCGTCTTTGAACAATCTGTTTTCCGGGTCATAGCTGCTGCCAATAGCTTCAATGGCTTCGTTGTCGCCGGATTCCGCAAACTCTTTCAGCTTTAGATAGGACCTTTTAATGCTTCCAGCATAATTGACCTCCTGGTATTTTTTCGGAGCAATTGACTCTGGAAGTTGAATGATATTGTCTTTAAATGTATCAATCATAATCCTGTCATTATAGAGGGACGGATTGTAAAACTTTAATAAGAAAGCGGGAATAAACCCCAGCTGAAGCTCGTCTTTAGAAAGAAACGGTTTTTGTAAAAGTTCAGACGTTTTGTCGTTGTCAACAGGCGTATCGTTAAATGAAAACAGGACTATCATATCCGATTTTTCGTCAATAACGGTTGGAATTCCCAAAACTTTTTCAACGGCTTCGTTTTGAATGTCAAAGAAGTCTTCTTCGCTTGACGGATTGTCAGCGATTTTTCTTCGGGCGACGCTAAACAGGTTAATGCTGTTGAATACGTCCTTAACGGTATGCGTTTTTCCCAATTGAGGAAAGATATGAAAAGAGAGAAGTCGGAGGCCAATCGGTCTTAGGAAGACA
>JAZRTH010000482.1:0-2819 GCA_045651945.1 Thermoguttaceae bacterium | reverse complement strand
CTCTCAAACTCAATGCGGAGGAACTGACGAAGCCGAAGCCAACGGAAGAGGAAGTTGCTGTTACAACGGCGCGCTTGGAAGAAATCAAACGGATGTGTTCTGCCGCTGTTACAAGTCGTCCGAAAGAAGGGTCAAGCTGGTCGGATAAAGTCGACGCCGTCCTGACCAACGTCTGGATTGGAATCCCGATATTCCTGTTCTTGCTGTACCTGGTTTTCCAGCTAACATTCACTTTAGGAGAATACCCGATGGGCTGGATTGAGTCGGGGTTTGATTGGCTCAAAGACTGGGTTGGCGGCTTTTGGGCTGAAGGGCAGGAAAGCCTGCTCAAGTCCCTGATCGTTGACGGCATAATCGGCGGATTGGGCGGCGTCCTTGTCTTCCTGCCTAATATTCTGTTGCTCTTCCTGGCGATCGCCTTTTTGGAAGACTCCGGGTACATGGCGCGCGCGGCGTACCTGGCGGATAACTTCATGAAGTACATCGGACTGCACGGCAAAAGCTTCGTCCCGATGATTATCGGGTTCGGCTGCGGCATTCCTGCAATCATGGCAACCAGAACGCTGTCAAGCAGAAAAGAGCGTTTGATAACCATGTTTATTATCCCGTGGATGAGCTGCGGCGCTCGAGTCCCGATTTACATGCTGCTCGTTCCCGCGTTCTTCCCGGAAGCGTATCAGGCGTGGGTTATGTGGGGATTGTACGTGCTGGGCATTATCGTAGCGATTATCGTGGCGAAGATCATGAGCGTCTTTGTTATTCGCGAAGAAAACGCTCCGTTTATTATCGAACTGCCGCCGTACCGGTTCCCGACGTTCCGAACGGTGGGAATTCATACGATTGAACGCGGCTGGATGTACCTGAAAAAAGCCGGTACGATTCTTCTGGGAATTTCAATCGTCCTGTGGGCGCTGGCGACGTTCCCGGTTCTGCCGGAATCGGAATCAGAGAAATTCGAATCCCAGCGCGCCCCGATCGCTCAGAAGCTGGACGAACTCAAAGAAGCCAATCCGGAACTGGAAACGCTGGCGAAGGATCGCGACGCTGCCCAGGAAGAGCGTGACGGAGTTGAAGAAGACTCTGCTCTGGCGGACGCCGACAAAGAGAAAAAACTGTCTGAACTGGATGGTCAGTTGGCGAAGTTCAACGAACAGCTTTCAGCGTACGACGACTTGACCGGTCAGATCGAAGAAATCGACAACCAGGAAGCGGAAGCGCAGTTGGCGAACTCCTATTCCGGACGACTGGGACACGCGATGGTTCCGATAATCCGAACGATGGGATTCGACTGGAAGATCGGAACGGCTATCGTTGGCGCGTTGGCAGCGAAAGAAGTTTTTGTCGCTCAGATGGGCATCGTCTACAGCATCGGCGAAGCGGACGAGGAATCGGAATCGCTGCGCGACATCATGAAAAAGAACTACCCGCCGCTGGTCGGACTGTCGATTCTGGTTTTCTGCCTGCTGTCTGCGCCGTGCGTTGCGACGTTTGCCATCATGGTAAAAGAAGCGGGCTGGGGCTGGGCGTTCGCTCAGTTTATCACCTGTACGATTGTCGCCTGGGTGATTTCCACGCTGATATTCCAGGTTGGAACCTGGCTTCAGATTGGAACGAAATTGCTCATGTAACAGATTTTAAAACAGAAGTCGAGGGGCGAGCGATTCGCCTCTCGACAAGATATAAGAGTAAATCAATCATGTCAGAAACGATTATTGTAGTTGTCATTTGCGCTGCGGCGGTTTTGTATATCATCCGCCGCGCCTATCTGGTTTTCAGCGGGAAGTCCTCCTGCTGCTCCAGCTCCGGGAACCCTTCCTGTGGCTGTTGCTGTAAAAACTGCACGCGCCCCTGCGCTGACAGGGAGAACAAACAGCAAGACAAAGAGTCTTGTTAGTAAAGGAGTTAGGAGAATATAGCGGACGCTTTGCAAATATTACATTTACAAAGCGTTTTTTATCATTTGCACTTCTTGACAACGTCTTTCTTTATGGTAAAATAATCTTGTTGTAACGTGGGATTGAATTACATAAAGGGGAACGCCATGGAAGAAGAACAATTGATTCAAAAGACCGCTATTGGCAACGCTATCGAGCAGTATCGAGGTCGTTTACTGGCAGTAGTCTCCTGCCACGCTTCAGAAAGACTGAAAAGACTCATGCCTGCTGAAGACATTCTTCAAGAGGCGTTTCTGGAAGCCTATAAGCGTTTGGACTATCTCAACGACAAGCCAGAGATTTCGCTGCTGGTCAAATTGAGAAATATTGTCATACAGACGATTATCGACAAAGAACGTTATTTCGGAGCTGATAAGCGAGACTCTAATAAAGAAGTTTATGACAATTTAGACGACTCTCAAACCAACCTGTTAAATCGCCTGGCGGATTCGATTACTTCTCCCAGTAAAAAGATAATGCGTAAAGAACGCGCTGTAATCGTTCGTCAAATTATTGACAAAATGCCGCCGCAAGACAGAGATATTATCTTTTTGCGTCATTTTGAACAGATGGATTTTAATGAATGCGCAGAAATCCTGGATACGACGACTGACGCGGTCAAGATGAGACATTATCGCGCGCTTGGTCGGCTTAAAGAACTGCTCGAACAAATTGCGGAATTTAAATCATGAATCTTCCTGACATTATAGAACTCTATATGCAGTCCGTTCGTTCCGGAGAGAATGTTTCAATAAGTTCTTTCGCCGCTAAATGGCCCCAGTATGAAAAGGAACTCAAAGAAATACTTCCAGTAACGCTTATGCTGGAAGACATTCAGAGGAAGGAAGTGACAAAGACTGTTGCGATGGCTCCTGAACTTCCGAA
>JAZRTH010000481.1:0-1805 GCA_045651945.1 Thermoguttaceae bacterium | reverse complement strand
GTATTTTTCCGGTTCCGTCCAGAGGGCGACTTGCGCCAGCGTCTGGTTGGTGAAGGAGTTGGACATGACGAAGGAGGGGTGTCCAGTCGCGCAGCCGAGGTTGACCAGTCGGCCTTCCGCCAGCAGGAGGATTGAGTGTCCGTCCGGGAACGTGTAACGGTCAACGAGGGGTTTAATCTGGGTTTTGACGATTCCGGGATAGGCTTCCAGACCGGCGACGTCAACTTCGCAGTCAAAATGCCCGATGTTGCAGACGATAGCGTCCTGCGGCATCTTTTCCATGTGCTTCGCCATGACGATGTCACAGCAGCCGGTGGTCGTAACGAAGATGTTGCCGCGGGTGCAGGCGGTTTCCATTGTTACAACTTCGTAGCCTTCCATCGCAGCCTGAAGAGCGCAGATGGGGTCGATTTCGGTAATGAGGACTTTCGCGCCGTAGGATTTCATGGACTGGGCGCAGCCCTTGCCGACGTCGCCGTACCCGGCAACGACAACGGTCTTGCCGGCAATCATGATGTCGGTAGCGCGTTTGATGCCGTCCGCCAGCGATTCGCGGCAGCCGTAGAGGTTGTCGAACTTGCTCTTTGTAACGGAGTCGTTGACGTTAATGGCGGGAATGAGCAGTTCGCCTTTGGCCTCCATCTGATAAAGACGGTGAACGCCTGTGGTCGTTTCTTCGGTAATTCCGCGAATTCCCGCTGCCAGTTCCGGATACTTTTTGTGAATCATGAGCGTCAAGTCGCCGCCGTCGTCGAGAATCATGTTCAGCGGCTGACCGTCTTTGAAGTACAGCGTCTGCTCGATGCACCAGTCGTAATCCGCGTCCGTTTCGCCCTTCCATGCGTAGACGGGAACGCCCGCTGCGGCGATAGCGGCAGCAGCGTGATCTTGCGTTGAGAATTTGTTGCAGGACGACCATTGAACTTCAGCGCCCAGCTCGACCAGCGTTTCAATCAGAACGGCGGTTTGAATTGTCATGTGCAGACAGCCGGCAATGCGCGCGCCCTTGAGCGGCTTTTTCGGTCCGTACTTTTTACGCATCGCCATCAGACCTGGCATTTCTTTTTCCGCGAGGATGATTTCTTTGCGACCCCAGTCTGCAAGTTTAATATCAGCAACCTTGTACGCCGGTTTTTTGGCGGCTTTAGCTTTCGCCATTGAGTATTCTCCTGTGAATTCAAAAAGGAAATTGAGCGTGGAAGGAACGTCTGGATTCCAAATCCGTCTTTCCAAATCCGTCTGAAAAGACGCGCGTTCCCCCCGAACCGCGAAATATTATATTTTATTTGGAATAATATAACGAAATTTTAATTTTTTGCAATAGGGGCTTTGCACGCGCGTTCCCCATTCTCTTTCCTTTTTTGTTCACTCAGGATTTGAAAGCGGCCTCTTTTTATTCTTATGTTTTACCCTCTTGTAGTTAATTCCCAAAATGATATACTGAATAATATTATTAGTAAAAAAACACACATTTTTATAAGAGGAAAATCATGCAAGACGATCTTGCCTATCGATATTTCGCGTTTATCAGTTACAGCAGCAAGGACAAAAAGACTGCTGAGATTATTCATAATAAAATTGAAGCCTATCGGCTGCCAGCGTTGCTTCGAAATGAACTTGAGGCAACCACTGGAAATAAGTATCCCCAACGCGTCCGCCCGCTGTTTCGGGACATGACGGATCTATCCGCCGGTTTGTTGGGAAAATCGATTCTCCGAGAGCTGGAAGATTCCCGTTTCCTGCTTGTGATTTGCAGTCCTGAAAGCGCGCAGTCTGAGTGGGTTAATCAGGAAGTTGAGAATTTC
>JAZRTH010000480.1:0-5119 GCA_045651945.1 Thermoguttaceae bacterium | reverse complement strand
TTCATTTTTTGCGAACTCCGCGGACATCCTCCGCGTCTCCGCGTGAGATTTTTCTTCGGCGGCTGATACAGCCACGATCCAGCAGGTCGGAGGGGTTCTTCTGCGAAAGAGATTGTCCGTCATACCTGCAATGCGGCAGAGGACTGCCGCGTGCCGGCTCATCCGTGTGCGTGCGCGGGTCAAACGTTTCGTTCGCCTAACGGCGAATGCGTAATTCCGTTCGCTTCGCGAACTCCATTACCGCCTTTCATTTTTTGCGAACTCCGCGGACATCCTCCGCGTCTTCGCGTGAGATTTTTCCGGGGGCTTACGCACCGACCAGGTCGGTTCCTGATTGGACGTGGGTAGCGCCAAAAAAGGCTTTTTCGGAGGCATAACCTTGTCCTACAGCCCGTGCGGCTTCGCACCCGGCTCGCCTACGCCTTTCATCTATTTCCACAGCAGTTCGCTCCAGCTGGGATTGAGGACTTCCAGCAGCTTTTTGAATCGGGCGTACTTTTTCGCGTAGACGTCTGCTTTGGAGGCGTCTGGCTGGTTGACGCTGGAGAATTTGACGAAAGATTTACAGGCGGACTGACAGTCTGGAAACGCGCCGACGGCGACCGCAGCGGCGATTGCGGCTCCTAACACGCCCAACTCCGCCCCGTCGGGAACGCGAACCGGCGTTTGGAATATGTCGGCGAACATCTGCCGCCAAATCGGACTCTTCGCCGCGCCGCCAGCCAGGAGAATCTCGCCCGGCTTGGTTCGGAACTTGAGCAGACGTTCTATGTGCCAGTAATGAGCGAAGACAATCCCCTCGCAAACGGCGCGCATGACGTCGCCGCGATTCTGCCAGGCGTCCAAGCCGAACAGAACGCCTTTGCCGTCCGGGTTGTCGGGGCAGGCGTACAGATACGGCAAAAACAGCGCGCCGCTCGTTTCCGGCTCCGTTGCCGCCAGCTCTGCGTTGAGAACGTCGTAGATGGACTGAGCGTTGTTTTTCAGAGCTAATAGCTCTTTATCCGCCTTGAAGAACGTGGAAAGCGTCCATTCCAGGTTGCTGGTTGACGTCGCGCTTCCTTCCAGCATGAGATAATATCCGGGAATGGAATACAGCGTTGTCATGAAGATGTCTTTGCTGACAACCGGGGCAGGGGCGATGTACTGATTGTTGCCCCACGTCCCGGAAATGAGGCACAGCGACGTCGGATCGGTCATGCCGACGCCCAGCCCGACGGCGTCGATGTCGAACATCCCGCCAGCAACCGGCGTTCCGACAGCCAGCCCCGTCTCCTGAGCGGCGGACGGCGTAACGCGCCCGCAAATCTGAGTCGTGTGCGCCAGCGGCGGCAGCAAACGCCGATACTTCTCGACGCCCCACGCCTGTAACAGGTCGTCGTCCCATTGCGCGGTTTGGTTGTTGAGCAGGCTTGTCGCAGAGGCGTCGGTGAGTTCCATGTACGCCTCGCCGGTGAGCTTGAATCGAATAAAGTCCTTGACCATAAACATCCATTTCGCCTGCTGAAGCGTTTCCGGGCGATTGTCTTCAAACCAGCGGAGCAGGGCGTTGGGCTGAGCCGCCCAGGTGCGCTGCGTCGTTTTGTCCATAAGAGCGTCGACCACGCCGTCGCGCTCCCATTGGTCAACGTACGCTCTGGCGCGAATGTCCGTCGAACGAACTCCGACCAGCGGCGCCCCGGCGTCGTCAACCAGATACATGCCGTTCCCATGCCCGGCGCACGCGACGCAGGCGATCTCTTTCGGGTCAATTTTGGCTTGTTCGATGGCTGACCGAATCGCTGTTACATTACTGTTCCAAAGCTGATTCCCGTCGACTTCTTCCATGCCCGGCTGCGGGTGAAGAAGCTCGACTTTTTCCGAACAGACTGAAATCAGCGTTCCTGATTCGTCAAATATAGCGGCTTTGGTCATCGACCCGCCGTTGTCAATTCCGAGGTAATACATGGGGCGAATAGTTGAAATGGAGATTATGGAGAATAGTGATAAGTGGTTAGTGTTTAGTGGTAAGTGGTTAGTAGCGAGATGGCGCTTTGCGTCCTAACCACTTACCACTTAAAACTTACCACTCATTTTTAGTGGTTAGTGGGGGCGGTGCTTTGCGTCCTAACCACTTACCACTTTCAACTTACCACTTTAAAGGTATTATATAAGATTGTTTTGCATGATTCAAGGGCTTGCGGCGCTTTTTTGAATACGGAATGAAATTATTTTCTTTTTTATGCGATTTCACGAAAAAACTCTTGAAAAAATTTTTGAATTTCGGTATACTGTACTAATAATGCCGGTTTTAACGAAGGTTTGTTAAAACATAGAACATGGCGCCTCGACCATGTAACGACGAATAGCATTAGGCTGAATGGAAGCGTTTGCCGCTGTCGTGTGACGGTCGAATCTCCCCTGAAGTTTTTTCTCATAAGGAGTTGGAAATGGAAAAAATTAATCGTCGTTCCGCTTTGTTTGCAGCGGGCGCGGCTTTGGCTGGCGTTGTTGTTGGATCCGCATCGGAATCGGAAGCTGCTGGAGGTCTGTTGGGACGTTTGCGTTTTGGACAAAGGTCGTCAAATCAACCCGCAAGTCCAAATCCGGCGCCCGCCCCTCAGCAGCCCACCCTCGCCGGACTTCGGTTCAATAACGAGGACTTCTACACCGACGGCAAGTTCAACGTTGATAAAGCCAAGGACGCCATTATCGAACTGTGCAACTTTTTCAAGTACCCGGTTTTTCCGGATCTGAAAGAACGTCTGTGGGTTTCTGACTACGGAACGGGCAAGTTCACCGAACTGGGCTTGGCGTGCATCGGAATCGTCAATCATGACAAAGACGATCTGGGGCAGACGTTCATGATGCAAGACCTCTTTCTGCTGCCGAATCAGATGCTGCCGGAACACTGGCACATCCAGGGCGACGGCATCGCGGTTAAGAACGAAGGCTGGTTTATCCGTTACGGGAAATCGTTTATCGTCGGCATTGGCGACGACAACCTCCCGCCGGAAATCAAGGTTCCGGAATGTCACATGGGCGGAACGGTTGAAGTCAAACACGGCAAATGGGTCAACGCCGGCGAATACGCTCAGCTGGCGAAAATCGAAACGAAACACTGGCAGATGGCTGGACCGGAAGGCTGCATTCTGACGGAAGTCGCCAACCTGCACACCAACAGCGCCGTTCGTCACAACGATCCCGGCATTAACGATCACTTCCTGAAGAACTGATTTCAGGAATAAATCAAAAGGGAACTGGAACCGATGCGTTTCAGTTCCTTTTTTATTGGAAAAAGCGCTTTTCAGATTCACTTTTAAGGTTAAGGAGTAAAAAATGAAGTTTCAAAAGATAGCTTTGCTGTTGATTTTAGGCGTCTGCGCCGTTTCCGGGTTAGCTTTTGCGGCGGAATCCTGCGATGACGCACCCGCTTTGAAAACGCCGTATATGATTGATCTGGGCGACAAATACGTCACGCCAGACGGCATGGCGTACAATCCGATTGACAACAATATTTATCTGGTTATTCCTGCTGCGGTCGAAGAAGGCGACGCGCCGCTGCTGGTTATCAAGCCGGACGACACGATCGAAGAAGTTTTCCGCATTCCCGCCAACCCGGACACCAAACACGCCGGCGTTTTGGGAATCGCGTTCGGTCAGGACGGAAACCTGTACGTCGCGGACTCGCAGGAAATCAGCGGACACGTCAACCACAACGGACGTCTGCTCCGCATCGTTTTTGAAGACGGTAAACCCGTTCGCTGCGAAGTTTTGGCGACGAATTTCGTCGCGCCCAACGGTTTGACGGTTGCCAATGGCAAAGTTTATTTCTGCGAAACTCGCGTTACAGAAGATACGCCTTGCCCGCTGACGTCCGGTTTGTTCTGCTTTGATCTGAAAGAGCTTGACCCGGCGAACCCGTATCGCGCCAAGACCTACGTCAGCGAAACGGACTGCGACCCGCATTTTATTTTCCAGTTCAAAACCAACGACCCGGACTGGCGAGTTGGCGCCAACGGCTGCAGTTCTTCCGTTGACGGCAAAGTTTACGTCGCCAATTTCGGAGACAAGCAGATTTACGAGCTGACTTTTGGCGCTGACGGTTCAAAAGTTACAAAAGTTCGCAACGTCATTCCCTGCCCGAACGAACGCAAAAAGCTGATGTCAATCGACGGCATTCGCGTTGACAGTACGCACGGCTGCATTTACTTCGCGGACTTTGCCGGCAACGCCGTTCATAAAGTCTGCATTTCAACGGGCAAAGTTACGACGCTTGCCAAAAATCCCGTTGGAACTGGCGCGGACGGCGCGCTGGATCGCTGCTCGGAAGTCTGCCGCCGCGGGAACAAACTCTATATTTCCAACATCGACCTCCCGTTCGACAACGACAACGACGCCCCGCACTCTTTGTCGGTGATTGAACTGTAGGGCGATTTCGTATCTGACAGTAAATTTAAAAAACGGACGCTTTTTAGGGCAGAGCGTCCGTTTTTTTCTCCCCCTTGCGAATCTTTGTTCTTGCGGTACAATACGGTATTATGTCTAAAACAGTTTTGATTACCGGCGCGGCTGGGTTTATCGGCTCGCATTTGACTCGCAGTCTGCTGGCGGACGGCGCGAACGTGATTGGAATTGACAACGAATCGACAGGGCGGCGCGAAAATATTGCTGAATTGTTCGAGAACCCCAATTTTCAGTACGTTTGCTCTGACGCGGGCGACGAGTCTGTTTTGTCGGATTTGGCGTCCGGCGTCGACGAGGTTTATCATCTTGCGGCGGCGGTCGGCGTGGCGTTGGTTGCGGCGGATCCCGTTCGGACGATTCAAACCAATATCGATTTGACGCAGACGCTTTTGCGGGTTCTGGAACGCCGAAATCGCGTTCGTCCGGTAAAACTCTATTTTGCGTCGACGTCCGAAGTTTACGGTCGAAATCCCGCCAGAATCTGGAGCGAAGACGACGAGCTGGTTTACGGTCCGACGACAATCGGCCGCTGGAGCTACGGTTTATCGAAAGCGATCGACGAACATCTGGTTTTAGCGTATGTTCGCCAGTTTGGACTTTCTGCTGTAATTGGACGATTTTTCAACGTTGTCGGCGCGCGGCAAACAGGGCAGTACGGCATGGTTTTGCCCAG
>JAZRTH010000479.1:0-7057 GCA_045651945.1 Thermoguttaceae bacterium | reverse complement strand
ATGAACGTTTGAATACCATGTACAATACCCGCTCGGCTGCGGCAGCAGATGAATCGAATACTGTTTGGCAACTTGGTCGGCGTACGCCTCCAAGCCGAATCGGCAGTCGTCGAAGGCGCCGATAACGAGAATCTCGCCCTGATAGTTTTCCGCTTGGGCGTCAGCGGGAATCTCCCATCGACCGTACTGGGATTCCGCCTTGATGACAAGCTGACCGCTTTCGTTCAGACGCGTAAAGACAACGCCGGACGCCTTGTCAGTCGTCAGCCAGGCGGCGACAACGCCTTTGTTCGTTTCCGGGTTCGCTGCAGCAACAAACATGTACGACCCGGGATTCTCATTGGCAGTCGTCAGTCCGGCGGTTCCCAACACGTTAGACGACTCGTCCGCCCACGACGGGGAAACTGTAATGTCCGGGATAAAGAGCGACTTGACCGTTCGGGTTTCGCCCAACTTGGGAGAAACGCGAAGACCAACAAAGGGACCGTCGATTGTTACAACTTCCAGAACGTCTCCAGACTCTGTCTTGGCGGGCAGCGACGCAAACGCCGCCGTCTCCCCAGCTCTGTACAGCGAAATCACTCCGTTTTCCGTAACCGCTTTCACTCCGCCGTCTGTTATAGCAGCTTGAGCGGCGCTGACAAACAGCGTCAACGCCGTCATGGCGACAAATAAAAATGTTCTCATTTGAATTGTCCTCTTAAAAATATCCTTTAAAAATGAATACAACTATTCGTAATCCGATTTCTTATTATGATAACCCAAACCAGAATCGATTGCAAGAGGGGCGGGAATTAAATCCAATAATAAGGGTTGCACCCAATAATACGTCTTATTCCCCCCCCTTGTCTTAATGAGCGTTTCCTAGTATAATTTATTATATAAAATTTGGTTGTAATCAGGCGCTTTAATCATTGCTAAAAGCAAACTAAAGCTGCCTGACAAGATATTTTTCAGCTTACATTTTACCACATCACTACAAGGAAAAATCATGCGTTGTACTTTGATGAATATAGCCGTCTTTTTGGCTATGACTCTGTTTATGGCGCCCTGCTTTGCAGACGCAGCGTCTGCTCAGACCGCTGCTGGTTCCGCAACCTATTCCGTTCCTCAAAACGGAACTCCCGCACAATATATGGCGTTTATCGAAAAGCTCTCGAACGTTAAACGTCCTGGCAACCAATCGAAAAAAGAAGCGGTCGCTCAAATTACCCAACTGTGCAAAGCGCGAATTGCCGCAGCTGACAAAGTCATTGAACACAAGGACGCAACCAGCGAACAGATTCAGCGCGCAGCCTCCGTTAAAGTCAAGAGCCTGCAGGTTCTCGTCAAACTTGGCAGTAAAAAAGCGAAAGCTCTGCTTGACGCTATGCCTGCTGAACTTAAAAAAGCAGATCAGCCCAAAATCGCGGAAGTTATTTCCATGGAATTGATAAATCAGAAGTTCATGGACGCCAAAAAGACCAACGATTTTTCTGAAATCGAAAAGCTTGTAGCGCAAACGACAGATTCAATCAAAAAGACGCCTGCTAATAACAAGGTAAAACTCCAGCGTCTGTACCGAGTCAAATTGATTTGCACCAAAGAACTCGGACAGCTTAAAGGCGTAGACAACTCCGCTGATTTTAACGCGCTTGCTTCTGACGTTAAAGCTGCTGGACTGACGGAAATGGCTGAAGACGTTGTCTTGAGCAAGCTTATCAATGCATTGTCGGTATCGACCGCTAAAAACGACAAAGCCATGTTTGACAGAACCGCCAGAGCGGTTGACAGTATGATTGCCAGCTATGGCGCTAAAGCCAATAGTAAAGTTGCGGCAGTCGCCTTCCGAACGGCACACGCCGAAGAAGTTTTTGACTCTGTCGCCGCCTCCGCCCGGTACACAAAGTACGTTAATTATTTCTTTAGATTTAAGGACGCCAAAGTTCAGGAAATCGTCAAGAAGATGCAAGGCGCCGCCAAACGTTTGGCTCTCAAAGGAAAACCGCTTCCCATTACCGGAAAGACTGTTGACGGCAAACAATTCAACATGGCAAACCTGAAAAACAAAAACGTCCTGGTATTCCCCTGGTCGCCATCAGATCCCGCCAGCGTCGAAAAACTCAATTATCTCAGACGCGCTTATCCAGCTTATAAAGCCAAGGGATTTGAAGTTGTTGGCGTTGCTATGGACAAAAACCCGCACAGAGCTGCCGCTATGGCAAGACATTACAATCTCCCGTGGGCTAATATGTCATATCGAGACGCCTATGTTGGCTCTGTTCCATTTTGGCTGAATTACGGTTTTGGCGAGTTATCGCGTATGATCATGCTCAACCGTCATGGATTAGTGTCTTCTGCCAACTTAAACTACCGATCTCTGGTTAACGAACTGGACAGAGAATACGGCAGATTAACCAAAGAACAGATTGACGCGTTCAAGGATATTAGTTTCAACGAATTTGACAAATTCTATGACAACTACTATGATCTTGACGCTCTCTATAATCTTGACAGCTTCGACGATTATGCCAACGACTTCTATGATGATTTCTATGACGACTTCTATGATGACCTCGACGACTTCGACGACATTGACATCGACGATGTAGACGGTATCGACGACATCGATGCTATTGACGATATTGACGACGTAGACGGCGTCGATAGCATTGACGATATCGACGACATAGACGACGTCGATGGCATTGACGATATCGACGACGTAGATGATATTGATGATGTAGATGACGATATTGACAACATCGACGATATTGATGACAACGTTGACGATGTTGACGACGTCGACGATGGTATTGATAACGTTGACGATGTTGACGACGTCGACGATGGTATTGACAACGTTGACGATGTTGACGACGTCGATGACGGCATTGATGGCGTTGACGATGTCGATGACGTCAATGATGATATTGACAACAACGTAGATGATGTTGACGACGTCGATGACGGCGGCGATTACGACGATGGTGGATACGACGATGGTGGATACGACGACGGTGGATACGACGACGGAGGCTACGACGACGGCGGATACGATGATGGCGGATACGACGACGGCGGGTACGACGACTTTTGAGAATCGACGCTAAGAGTTAAAGTTCTAACTCTAAACTAATCGCCATATCAAACAATCCGCTTAGTGCGAACCCAGAAAATGCGTTTCGTACTATGCGGATTGTTTTCTTTCGAACGGTCGGCAAGAACCAATCTCGTTTTATTTTGCCGCTTCGATTGTAGCGTCGATGTCGGCTTCGGTATGAGCGGCGGACAGGAAGAACGCCTCAAACTGACTGCAGGGCATGTAAACGCCGCGGTCGAGCATCTGATGGAAATACCGGGCGAATTCTTTCGTGTCGCTTTTGGCGGCGTGAGTCCAGTCTGTAACAGGGGCGTCGTTGAAAAAGAACGTCATCATGGCTCCGGCGCGGGCGTATTGCGTCGCAACGCCCTTTTCCTTGAAGACTGCCGTCAAGCCGTCCAGAAGACGCTGACCGAGCTGTTCCAGCCTCGGATACGGGTTCTCCTTTTTGAGCGTCGACAGCGTGGCGATGCCCGCCGCGGTCGCCAACGGGTTTCCGCTGAGCGTTCCCGCCTGAAAAACCGGGCCGGAGGGAATAACGCATTTCATGATTTCCTTTTTCCCGCCGTACGCGCCAACCGGCAACCCGCCGCCGATAACCTTACCCATGGTCGTCAAGTCCGGATCGTCGCCGAAATACGCCTGCGCCCCGCCGTAGGAAACGCGGAACCCCGTCATGACTTCGTCGTAAATCAGAACCGCGCCGTATTTTCGCGTCAAATCGCGCAGCGTCTTGCGAAATTCCGGAGTTGGAAGGACGCAGCCCATGTTCCCGACAACCGGCTCGAGAATCACGCCGGCGATTTTGTCGCCCTGCGCTTTGAACGCGTCTTCAACGCCCTGAACGTCGTTGTACTGAAGAATAATCGTGTCCTGAACCGTTCCCGCCGTTACGCCGGGCGAGTTGGGAACGCTGAACGTCGCCGCCGCAGACCCTGCTGAAACGAGCAGACTGTCAACGTGTCCGTGATAGCAGCCGGCGAATTTGACGATCTTGTCACGCCCCGTATACCCTCTTGCCAGGCGAATCGCGCTTGACGTCGCTTCCGTTCCGGAGTTGACCAGTCTGACCATCTCAACAGACGGCATGGCGTCAATAACCAGCTCGCAAAGCTCGTTTTCCGCAACAGTCGGCGCGCCGAAACTGGTTCCCTTATGAATCGCTTTCTGTAACGCTTCGACAACGGCGGGATGGCAATGACCAAGAATCATCGGTCCCCAGGATCCGACAAAGTCGATGTACCGGTTGCCGTCGATGTCGTACAGATACGCGCCTTCGCCGCGTTCAAAGAAAACCGGACAGCCGCCAACCGCGCCAAAAGCTCGGGCGGGCGAATTCACTCCGCCGGGCATAAGAGTGCAGGCTTTTTCAAACGCTTTAATACTGTTTTCGTAACTCATGGAAGAAGGTAATATAAAAAGAGTATTTGATAAATATAATAAAACTTGAGGAATTCAAAAACTGAATTCCTCAAGCGTTCAATTTCAAATTGTTTGATCAGGACGATTAATAATTGTCTGCGGGGGGAAGTTCAATCTCCTCAATTGGAACGTCATCTGATTTCTTGACCATTTTTGTTTCATTATTAGAAAGCGCAGCAGGTTCATTTGGCTGAGCTTCTTTTGTTTCAGAAGCAGTCTGCGTTTTATCTTCCATTATTGTTGTCGCGGTCTTTTTTGTCGGATTTGGCTCAGAAACAGCAGGAACGTCTTCCGGTTCTGTAACAGGATTAGCGGGGAAGTATTCTTCCGCGGGAGTTAATTCTCTGGGTTGCGACTGAGCAGGATTGGAATTCTGCGTCGTCTGCGCTGGCGCAGCCGGGACGTCGTCTGACGTCTGAACTTCAGGCGTTTCCAGCGGCGCTTCTGCTGTTCCCTGCTCGAAATCCGCTGAGAATGGCAGAATTACAACGTTGGATTGCGACGATACTCTAAATGCCAGAGATCCGCTAATCTTTCCTCCCTTGCCGTCGTTGGTAATTGTAACCGGGATAACGTGCACGCTCTTTTGTGCATCCGAATTCTTTGCAGCTATGCGGTTGTCTGAAGGGTTAATATCAGTAATGCTAAACGGACTTTGACCAGACAGAACAACTGTTTTTGTTAAGCTTTGCCCAGCCTTTATCGTGCCAAAAGTCAACGGCGAAGGCTTGACTGCAACAGAGGGAATTATATACCCGCTTACCGGAACGGGACAGTGCTGATTTGACGGGTTTGGATCATTGGAAACAAGATCAATAAAATCGTTCAAATACCCTTCAGGAGCGTTTTCTTTCAGAGTCAGCGTAATATCATAACTGACGTAATTATAATCTCTCTGGACTTCCTGAAGAGTTGCCTTATAGAACGAGGATTCGCTTTGAATGTCGCGAATAGCCCAATTCTGCCAGTTTGTTCTGCCGGCGTAATTAATACGGAATTTTGCCGTTCGCGGCTGTCCCTGCTGAACGGTTCCAAAAGCGACAGTACCCGGTTCTACATAAACGTCTGTACGAATAAAGCAGAAGGAATGAAGCTGAACTTCCGCATAAAACGGTTTGGAAAAACGAACTGTAACAGTTGCGTCTTTACGGCCGTAAAAATTACGGGTGTCAAGCTGAATGTCGATCTGTCCGGTTTCCCACGTCTTGATCACTCGCTTTTGGAAAGACGGCTGAGTGCAGCGGCAGGTGGACTGAACAGATTCAATAACAACGTCCTCCTGGTATTTATTGGTAAAAACAAAACTGAATCGGGTGTCCGCCCCGCGGGCAACCATTCCAAAGTTGTGCGAAGTGTCTTTGAACATGTCCGAAGCCCAGTCTGCATGCGCTAACGCGGAGAGCGTCGAAACAATGAGCAACGTTGCAATGTAGGTTTTCTTACTCATAATTTTTGTTCCACGATATGTGTTTCCATTTTAATTTCAGATAACCGGGAACCACGCCTGTTCATTTGACAATTAACATCATTAGCGGCGTATTGCCATTCTTCATTAAATCGTCATACGCCCGGCATCCGTTAAGATATAATTATATTACTTATTTTATATTATTTGTCAATGCCAATTTGAACAAATCATTACTGTAAGAAGAGAAAAAATAAAAAAAACAAATAAAAAAGGAAAAGTCAGACAATCGTGTTTTGCGTTAAAGAATCATTTCTGCTGACAATCGCAGAATAATAATGAAACTATCCTTTATTATAAAAAAACAAACCGCAACAAATAATGTTGCGGTTTGTGCGAATTCATTGTCCATAAACCTCAAAATGAGGGATAGGAAATAATTCCGAAATTATTTCGCAGCAGCGGCTTTCTTGGCGTCGAACTTCTTTTTGAGTTCAACAGCCTTGGCGTGAGCTTTAACAGCGGCGACTTTGGCTTCGTCGCGGGAAATCTGACCGTCTTTGTTCGTGTCAACCTGAGCGAAAACGAAATCAACAGCTTTGTCAGCGTTGAAATCCTTCAGAACGGGGCATTCGAAAGTCTTTTTGCCTTCGGCAGCTCGCTTGGCGTCGATCTTCTTTTTGAGTTCAACAGCCTTGGCATGAGCTTTGACAGCGGCGACTTTGGCTTCTTCGCGAGAAATCTGATCGTCTTTGTTCGCGTCAGTTTTAGCGAAAACGAAATTGACGGCTTTGTCAGCGTCGAAATTCTTCAAAATGTGATCAGCAACTTTAGCAAATTTGGCGCAGGGTTTCTTGCCATCGCATTTAGCAGCGCAAGGCTTCTTGCAGCAGGGCTTGTCAGCGCATTTAGCAGCGCAAGGCTTCTTGCAGCAGGGTTTCTTGCAGCAGGGTTTCTTGCCATCGCATTTAGCAGCGCAAGGCTTCTTGCAGCAGGGCTTGTCAGCGCATTTAGCAGCGCAGGGCTTCTTGCAGCAGGGCTTCTTGCAGCAGGGTTTCTTGCAGCAGGGTTTCTTGCCATCGCATTTAGCAGCACAAGGCTTCTTGCAGCAGGGCTTGTCAGCGCATTTAGCAGCGCAGGGCTTCTTG
>JAZRTH010000478.1:0-2233 GCA_045651945.1 Thermoguttaceae bacterium | reverse complement strand
CGCCCTGCTCCGTTAAATTCTTGTACCTTTCTAAAACAGTCTTGCCAATCGGACCGGAAATGACGCGGCCGGTGCAGTCAAACAGCTTGACGCCGTTGTACTGGCTGGGGTTGTGACTGGCGGTAATTTGAATCCCGCCGGCGGCGTGAATGAACTTTGTCAGAAACCCTGCCGTTGGGGTGGGCTGAACGCCGAAGAAAATCGGTTCAAAGCCTTTTTCTCGAATCAGATTGCAAAACGCCCCGGAAAACTTAAATCCGGACGGGCGCCCGTCGCAGCAGACGACAATCTTGTTTGTCGACCGCAGTTTCAGTTCAGACAAATACGATAAAAAAGCGGCGATATACCGCATCGCGGGAACTTCAAACGTTTCCCCGACAACGCCGCGTAATCCGGATATGGTAACAATGGGCTGCATGGTTTAGTTAGGAGTTAGGAATGAGGAGTGAGGAGTGAGGGGAGCTTCTAGCTGTTAGCTGCTAGCTATTAGCTTGGTTTCCAGTCGTTCTTGACGTTAGCTTATAACGCTGGAAGCTAAAACCAAAAAGCTAGGAGCTAAAAGCTAAAGGCTAAGAGCTAATTGTAACCGCAAACTCCAGTCTTGCGGCGGTTTTGCCGTCGACGGTAACGTTTGCTGAAAGGAAATAAGCGTTGGACAGTTTTTCTTTGAGTGTAACAGTAATTTCTATCGTGTCGCCGGGACGAACCATCTTCTTGAACTTGACGTCGTTGATTCGCGTCGCGACAGGAAAACCGGAGTTGTGAGAAAGCGTAACTTCGTTCGCTTCGCTCGCTTCGTTACCGCCTTTCATCTTCTCACTCAGAAAAACGGCTGCTGCCTGCATGGCAGCTTCGCATAAAATAACGCCGGGGACAAGAGGGAAGTCTGGATAATGCCCGGCAAAAAAATACTCGTCCGGTTCAAAAGTCTTTCGACAAACGATTCCGTCCTCTTTCCGTTCGACAATTGTATCAACATACAAAAACGGCGGTCGATGCGGAATCGCGTTGAGAATTTCAGGGGATGCTTGCATAAATTATTAGGGTTGATTGAAAGGCGGTAATGGAGCGACCAACGGGTGCGGAATTACGCAGTTCGCCGAAGGCGAACCAACTACTGCCTACTGCCTATTGCCTACTGCCTATTGCCTACTGCCTTTTTACTCTCCCGAGTCTTTCCATTTCTTAATCGCGTACTGCCACTGGTTCCAGGTGGAGCAGACGTCGTGAAGAATCCATTTGATTTCGTTCCAGCGTTCGTCGTCGCCGACAAGGCGTTTGACTTCCACGCGGAGCCATTCTCCGGACAGCGTCGGAACGCCTCGCGAGTCTCGGGGGGACGCCTGAAAGATTTTGAAGAATTCGCTTCTCGCCGGCTCGTTTTCCCACGAACTCGCGCTGCGATAAACAGCGCAGCGGTCTGCCATCGCCTCGACAACTTCCTGCTCGGTCATTGTCGTGGGAGGAGTCGCCATTTCAACGTCTTCCCCAGGCTGAATTTCGCCGTAAACGGTATCGGAACCGCGGCGGCGGGAAATCGCCTGCAGAGCGCGCATTTTGTCACGTTTACGATCTTCGACGATTCGCTCCTGTTCTTCCGGCGGAAGGATATGAAAGTCAATTCTCCAAAGCCGTTTGAGAATATCCTGTTCAGAAAACTCGTTAAGCAGTTCCGTCCAAAGCTGTTCCCGGCTGTCACAGCCAACCCGGCGAATATCGTCGTCTGTCAGCTTGACGAAATCCGCGCGTTCCACCCGATCAAATACAACGTACCCGACCGTTGGGACAAAAGCTCTCTGACCAACGTGCCAGTGGGAATACCCTGCCACGCGGAGAGCGGTCGTCTTTCGTCCCAGACGAATCATCGTTATGTATTTTTTCGGGAAAAGTAACATGATTTTAAGCTATTAGCTTTTAGCTGCTAGCTATTAGCTTGAACGATGACGCTCTTAGCTTTAATTATTTAAGCCAGAAGCTAAAATCAAAAAGCTAGTAGCTAATAGCTAGAGGCTAGCAGCTGGCTTTATCATTTCTCGCTGCTCTTTTTAGCAACAGTTTTTTTTGCGGTCGTCTTTTTCGCCGTGGTCTTCTTGGCTGTCGTCTTTTTGGCGGTTGTCTTCTTCGCGGTCGTTTTCTTTGTCGTCGTCTTCTTAACGGACTTCTTTCTTCGACGTCGCGTTTCGCCGCGGGCGGCTCGCTGGGCCAGCAGATCCAACGCCTTTTCGAAGGTCAT
>JAZRTH010000477.1:0-2879 GCA_045651945.1 Thermoguttaceae bacterium | reverse complement strand
CGATGAACGTTCCAGCTTTTCACGTTAAAAACGCCCCGCCGAACCCCCTCCGCCGCAGCCGAAATCCTTTCTGGACCGCGGATAAAATCCGCCATACACGACTTAAACACTCTCTATCTTCTCTATTTTCTTAAAATTTTTCACTTTTTTTCAAAAAATTCCCATTTAGCGCTTTTCGATTGTCAAATTGAGTGTATAATGTAATTAATGTAAAAAAGCGATATTATTTTTGCGCCGGGGTGTACCGCCGCAAAAGTCGTGTAAATAACGTTTACCAGTTTTACCCATTAGAAGGAGTAAAATAATGGCTAAATCACAAGATTGTTCATTCCTCCCCCCCCCCCGCATTTTAACACACGGAGGATTTGCTCTGTTAGCTTTTCTGGCTATTCTGTTTGCTGGCTCTTTCGCGCAGGCAGACGAAACGCAAAGGTGGATTCCTGGCGTTAGCGGTTCAACTACAGACGCTTCCGTTTGGGAAAACGGCGTTGCGTTGCCCGAAGGCGGAACGGGTTACATTTACGACGGCGTTCAGACGATTACCGACACCGCTTTGTCTGGAAATCGCACCCTCGAGTTTACGGGTGGAACGACTTCGTTTCCCAATGCAGAAGTGAAAATTACTACCAGCGGCTTAACGATTAAAGGCGGAACATTGAAATCCTATAAAATTCTTTCAGACGGGGGAACGTTTGACATTTCCGGCGGCGTTTGGAATATGGGAACAGAACGATTTGCCTTATATGGAAACAGCTTTATGACCATTTCCGGCGACAGCGTTATTAATTTCGGCGGTTGCTACTTTCTCAATGGTCGAGAATCGAAAGCGACAACCATTCAATCCGGCGATTCCATTTTGAATCTCAACTCAGTCTGGTTGGATGGTTTAACAGGAGGTTGGTTTAATTTAGGCGAACAAACGGCAGCAAATGGTTCATCATACACTCTCCAAAGCGGAACGATAAACGTCAATTCCGGCGACTTTAGGGTTACCTATGGAACGTTCACACAGTCCGGCGGCGTTTTAAATGTATCTAATGGTTCTGGAATTGAGCTTAGAAAAACGAACAGCGTTTTCAATCTTACAAGCGGAACTTTGAATCTGAACGGTAATGGATACATCAACGCGACACAGGGAACGTTTAACGTTACCGGTGGTTCTATTAATGTTACGCCAACCGCCATTGATGCAACCGCAGGGAAAAAGATCGTTGGCATCTTCAGCGACGAAAATACAGCACAGAATGTTCTTTCTCATACGACAATGGCGAATGGATGGACGGCTGGGATCGTTTCGGTAAATGACCAGACTATGATTTTGGCGGGGCAAGGTTCCGTTCCAACAGGACTTAAAATCTGGAAAGCCGGCACGACCGGCGCGATGAGCGAATCGACGAATTGGGAGGGGACAACTGACGATACAACGGGTTATGTGTTCAGCGGTACTAATACGTTTACCGACTTTTCCGGAAATCTGATTATCAACGGCGGTGAGAATACGATTAATTCCGCTTCTGATCCACAGAATAATCCGCTCATTACGGCAGGACAAACGCTTGTATCAAATAACGGAACAACTACATTAGGCAACAGCGTAACCAGCAACGGTTATGGATACATCCTTACTAAAGGTTCAATTGTTATCAACGGAGGAAAGATACAGACATACGACAAGACAAATATCAGAGCGTACGGAACAGAGGAAAATATAGCTTATATTGAAGTCAATGGAACTCTTAATGTTACGCGTTACCTTGCTTTAGCGGATGGGGACGTCAATAATCCGTCACAAAATCCTACCGCTAAGATGGTTATTAATAACGGCGCGGTTTACTGCGGAAAAAGCGGAGCAGGCGGTTTCATAATAGCTGATGTGAAAGGAGCTAATGCCGAATTAGAAATGCACGGAGGTCTGTTACAAATCGAAAATAACGTAACGACAGATTTTGCTAAAAATACTAAAACTACGGCAAAATTTACCATGACTGGCGGGACATTTAAAACTGGCGGGGAAATTCATTTTGCAATTGGCGAGAATACTACGGCGACTGTAAATATTTCTGGCGGAGAAATTATATCGACTAACCGTATCAATATCGGCACCGGCAGCGGAGCTAAAGCTGAAGTAACGGTTTCCGGCGGAGAAATTACGGCGACGCGTTTTCAAGTTGGAGGGCAAGGCGCTGGAGAGAACGTCAAAGTTTTTATTACTGGCGGAAAACTGAATATTACACAAGATATCTGCGGTTACACTTCCAATTCGGGTTGTCTCTACGTTTCTGATTCGGGTCAGATCGTTTTAAATTCATCCTATACAGGCGCCGTCGGCATTCGTGAAATATCCAAGTTTCAAATCTCAGGAGCGGGAGACGGAACAGGCGCCTTGCGCTTTTTGAAGAGTCTGGATTGCAACGTTCCGCTTACGCTTGACGGTAACGCGACTATCGGCATTGAACCCGGCGCGACGTTTACTCAAAAAGCGGCGATTACAGAAACCAAAGCCAGCGCCTTGACCATCACTGGCGGAGGAACGCTGAAGCTGACTCAGAGTCCCCAATATACAGGTTCAACAACAATTGAAACCGGAACGTTGGATCTGCCTGACGGTTCGACGCTGTACAATCTTTCCGGTGGAAGTCTTGACGAAAGCGGTCAAATTGACGTTCCAGGTCATTTGATTGCAACTGGAAAATTGACGCTTAATAACGAACAGATGACAAAGTTTATCGGTTCGATATCAGCTACAACGATTGAAAAGACCGGAGTTGGGACGTTACAGCTTTATTCAGACGCTGACAATATGATTAGCGCTCAAAGTTTTGTTGTTTCTTCCGGTCGCTTGGATATGAAAGAGTTTTTCAAAGGTCAATTGGAAGTTA
>JAZRTH010000476.1:0-7956 GCA_045651945.1 Thermoguttaceae bacterium | reverse complement strand
CGTCAAAACCGATGGAAAACGTCTGAATCGGTCGGCTGGAAAGGGACTGCATGATCCCGACGACAATTGTCGAATCGATTCCGCCGGAAAGGAACGCGCCCAGGGGAACGTCTGAAATCATGCGGTCTGAAACCGCCTGAGTCAAGACGTCGTTCAAGCGTTGTTTGGATTGTTCGTAAGATTCGTTTCTTTCCTTAAAACTCTTTCGCCCGGCGGCGATCCAGTCGCGAACTGTGTTGGGATAAATCGAGTTGGCGCGAAGGCGGTCTTCCCCCACGGAGATTTCCAGAACTTGTCCAGCACAGAGTTTGCTGACACGTTTGTAAATCGTTCGCGGAGCGGGTAAATACTGCAGCGTAAAATACTCGTCAACGGCGACAGGGTCGAGTTCCGACTTGAGCGTTTCGTCCGCCGCGACAACCGCTTTGAGTTCCGAGGCGAAAATGACTCTCGAATCTTCCAGAGCGTAATAGAGCGGCTTTTTACCAATCGGGTCGCGCGCCATAATGAGCTTGCGGTTTGCCTTGTCCCAAATGGCGATGGCGTACATGCCCAGCAGCTTTTGGACGAAGTCCAAGCCGTATTCCCGATACAGCGGAGCGATAACCTCTGTGTCACAGGTCGTTTTGAAGACGTACCCCTTCGATTCCAATTCCGCTTTTAATTGACGATAGTTATAGATTTCGCCGTTGTAGACGACAACCAGCGGTTCTCCGGAATTGTCGATTTGCGGCTGACGTCCGCCGGCGACGTCCAGTACGCTCAGACGACGATGCCCTACGCCAACAGTAAAGCCGGATTGACGGTCAAAGAATTCTCCAGAATCGTCTGGACCGCGGTGTTTGAGAAGGTCTGTAATAAACGTCAACCTCTCCAGCGTAACATCAGGAGAGGTTGAATTGTTAAGGCGTATAAAGCCGGTTATTCCACACATCATAGGAATTGAGCGAGGCAGGGAAATATTGAAGTATTATCTACGTTTGTGCTTGTTGACGTCGTTAGGATGAACTCGAATCTTGCCTTCGTGAGTTGATGCGTACTTGGCTTGATTTTCTCGTCTGGTATTGTATCGATTGTAAAAATCTTTCGTTTCTCCAAAAGACGTTCCAGCCTGTAACGCGCCGTCTGATTCCATTTTAGCAAACGTCGCCCAACCGCCGGTAAGCGTAGGACTGTTATGGATTCCCCAGTAGTTTGGCTGAAGGGGCGCGGTATAAAGTGCAAAGACGGAAAACGACAGCATGGTAAACCCAAGTACAACGGATAAAGCAACTCCGCCCCACTTATCAATAATAGCAGGAAACCAAACCTTAACCAGACTCAGCCGATTTGTCAATTCTCGCAAAATCGCGTAAACGACAATAAAAATCAGCCAGATCGACAGAAAGTCCAGAAGGTAGGTAAACGAAGACGCCACGCCTTCCAAAGTTTCTGCCAAGGTTTCAAAATACGTCGTTGCAATCAAACCGGAAAAGATCAGGTTAAACAATCGAATCAGGTTTGTCCAAATGCCATCCTTCACGCTAAATGCAATTGTCGCGCCCAGGATAATCAACATCAAAATAAAAAATACCATTAAAATATCCTCGTGCAAAAGGAAATATCTGGGGAAATCTCAAACTGATTAATGCTCAATGGGACTATTCAAATTCTGTCCGATTAGTTGTCAATGCCGTAATTCTTAAGTTTGGCAGTACATTCCTGAGCGCGAAGCGGCATTTCCATCTTCTGCCAAAGCTTACGAAGATTCTTCAACGCTTCGATATGACTCTGAACGTCTCGGGAATACAGCAGGTCAACCTGAAGGAAGGCGACCAGAGCGTCTTTGTCCTGTCCGCCAGCCATGTAGGCAAGCCCCAGCGTATTGTATCCCAACGCATTGATGGCGTAATCCTCGGGCGGAGCGTTTTGAAGAATGTTTTCAACGTCTTTTACAGCTCCCTGGAAGTCGCCGGAAAGAGCCTTGCATTTCGCCAGACCCATTTTAGCCAACAGCTTCTGCTTTTCTCCCGCAGTACTCTTGTCTTCCATTTTAAGAATGGCAGAATAGGCTTTCTGAGCGTTTTCAATCTTGTTTTGCGCGAGGAAAATTTTACCCATCGCAGACAGCGAACGCATCTTTACATCGTTCCACGGCGCAGCATTGAGCTTTTGATACATCTCAGCCGCCTTTTTCAAACTGGCTTCCGTGTTGATGGAAACGTACAGGTCGCCCGTCATTTCGCAGGCGTCAAAGTAATGATAGTTGTTGGGATACTTTGTTACAAACGCCTCGCACGCTTTAACAGCGTCTGTCTTTGTAACAACTCCGCCGCTGAGAGCAATGTTTGCCTTTGCGCGGGCAAGAAGATAATCCATTTCCTGATTGAGGGTTTTGGAATCGCCCATGGTGCCGCGGATGTCGTCGGTAAGCAGTTCCAAAGCGTCTTCGTTAGAGCCGCTTTCAATGTTGGAACGAACCTTGGGGAACTGCGCCGGTTCGCGGTTAAACGCAATGCTCTTGATTTTGTTGACGGGGATGGTGTCTTCAACGCCGCGGTCTTCGACAGTCAATTCCGTCGCCGTCATTTTGGTGATTTTGCACTTTACGGATTTGTTTTCCAGATAAACGGTGTCATTCTGGGCCTGAGCGACAGATCCGATAGCATAAATCGCGATCAACGCCAATAACAGTTTTTTGAACATAAATAACTCCCTGAATATAATGTGTGAAACTTTCGATTAAATCTTAACAAATGGTTAAACAAACGATATTTGAATCGCGGGTTCGCGATACATCCTTTTATTTATCGGTCGGGTTTTGAGGTTTTTGAGTCGGCTGCTGGCCTGCCGGGCGCGGAGCCGGTTTGCCTGCTGGCTGCTGTCCAGCCGGACGCGGAGCTGGTCTGCCTGCAGGCTGTTGTCCAGCCGGACGCGGAGCCGGTCTGCCTGCTGGCTGCTGTCCAGCCGGACGCGGCGCGGGTTTTCCTGCTGGCTGAGCGGGCTTTTTACCAAAGTCGAAATTAAACGTTGCGTCTTGCTGAGGCGTACCGAATCCGAGGTCAATCTTGCCGTTGGGAGCTGGCGCATTATTTGAGAACCCGCCAAATCCCAGGTCGATCTTTTCCTGGGCTTCGCCTTCCTGCTGAGCAAAGCCAAGGTCGACTTTTTCTTCGATTTTTTCAGATCCAACCGCAATCCCGCCGTCTGTAACGTTGACCTTTTGCTTTTCAACGAGCTTCTTTTTCTTCGGAAGGAACATGATAATGATGATTATCAAGCCGAGAGCGCCGATGCCTCCCAGGATTCCGTAAATAAGTTTCGGATCGACAGGCTTTTCTTCAACTTCCTCTTCCGGTTCAACCTTTTTCGGCAGAAGCGATTCCGGCGGAGCGAATCCGCTGGCGGGTTCTCCGAGCTGTTCCTGAACCTTGCGAAGAAGCGAATCGTAAGATTGCAGAATGTCGGAGTTGCCCATGATTTCTGCATCCGCTTGAATGGTCTTGTATTTGTCATAGTCTTCTCGAAGCATCTTCTTGATTTCCAGAAGAAGTTCAGCGGCTTTCGGAGGAAGGTTTGAATTGGCAACGCTTTGAGCGTCGTTTGCCGGAGCCGGTTCTTCTGTAGTCTGAGTTGATTCCGCCGTCTGTTCAGCAGGGGCTTGTTCAGGAGCCGCTGCGTCCTCTTCGGGAGCTTCCTCTTCCGTTACTTCTTCGGCTGGAGCTTCTTCAGCTGGCGTTTCTTCGGCAGCTGATTCGTCCGAAGTTGTTTCCGAGGCAGGAGCTTCTTCGTCATCCGCAGGGGCTTCTTCAGCTGGGGCGTTATCTTCAGCAGGGGCTTCCTCCTCAGCAGGCTGCTCTTCTTTGGGTTGAGCGGCTGCGATTTCTAACAAAGCCAGATTGAACTTGATTTCAGCGATTGACAATCGAGCTTGCAGATAGTCAATGAGCTTGTCCTTTTCCGGATCGGTACTGCGAATCGGTTCGCCCTTGTCGTTTGTGACGTTCTGCAGGATGCCGTTCCAGCCGGCGAAAATCTGTTTTCCTGCTTCGTTAACGTGATCCGGGTCTCCATTGAGGGAAATGTTGTACAATTCCTTGGCTTTTTCAGGATCTGCTTTTTCCGATTTTTCTCCCCATTTGGAATAGTATTCAGCCAACAGCGGCTGCATTTCGTCAATGGTTGATTTACGAGTTCTCGGATTGGACAATTCCGTCATGATTCGAGTAATCGCTTCCTGGAAATCGCCTTTTGAAGCAAATCCCATTGCGGTTTCCAGTTCGGAGAATCCTTTAACAACAATATCCGGATTGAGGGCTTTCATCTTGGTGCGAACGAGTTTAAGCTGCGTGTCGTACTTCTGGAACGTCTCTTCGTTATTAAGGGTTGGGAAGGTGCGGTGAGTAGAAAGAAGAATCTTTTCCGCTTCCTGCAGTCGAGCAAGCTGCTTGTCTGCTTCTTTCATTCCTTCCGCCTGTTTGACGTAAATATCGGAAATGGTCAAACGAGCTTCATAATAAGTGTCTGTAACACGAGGATCCTGTGAATGCTTCTTTGTGATTTGAGTCTGCATTTTGTTTGCCAGAGTATTCCAGCCCCAAATGGCAGGCTTGTCGTTTTGCTTGGGATCTTTCTGACCGGAAGTATGGAAATCTTTCCCGCAGCCGACCAGAGCTTTTTTCAGGTAGGTTGCAGACTTTTCCGGATCGGCAGTCGCTTCGCCCCATTTCTGATAGCAGCGAACCGCTTCCGCCTGAAGGTCAATATTATTAGGCGTCTTGGAAAGAATCTCACCCATTTTGGCAATGGCTTCCTCGTACTGTTCGCTGGTTGCAAGGCAACGAGCCAATCGTTCGTCGATGATTCGAACAGTTAGTTCAGGATTCTTTGCAAAACCTTCTTTTTCCTTGAGGTTTTTCAGAATGTCTTTGTAAGTTTCAACCGCTTTCGTAAAGAGGTTTTTCGCTTTGTCGGTAACTTCTTTGCTTTCAGAGACCTCGTTTTCACCCAAAGACTGATACGTTTGAGCGACCCAATACATCTGACCGAATTTAATGTCAGGCAAAGAGGCAATCTTTTCCAGGAAGATTTCAAATCCCTTTTCGAGATTGTCCGCCTTTTCCTTTTGACCCTCGCGGTTGAATACCTCGAGGTTTTCCTTTAATTCCATACCCAAAGTGATATAGATATTGGTCAGCTGTTCTTCTTTGGATTTGCCATTTTCCGCCGTTTCTTCCGACTGTTCAACGCGTTTTTCCAGCAAGTCCATAATTGTCTTGGCGTCGTCGAGCTGCTGTGCGGCAACCAAAGCGCGAAGGGCAATTCTCAAAGCGCGAACGTCCAACTCGTTTTTAAGAACGAGCGGCGAGTCCTTCTTAATTAACGTCAGCGGACCGAACTGAGGGTCGTTGAGCAGTTCCAACGCGCCGGCGGCGTCGCCGGAGTTGAGCTTCAAGTTTGCCAGCGTAAAGGCGGCAAAAACCAGGTTGGACGTCGGCTCTTCTCCTTCGCCCATGTTTTTCTTCATTCTATTAATACCGTCTTGCAAAATCTTTTGAGACGTATCTTTAAATTCTGCCAATTTTTCCTTGGACGGTCTGGAATTCAAGTCGGCGCGCATACCGCGAAGATAATTGTTCCAGAGGAGGTTTCCTGTACGAATTTCGCAATCGGCGCGCTTGTCGGAATCCTCTGAAATCTTCTTCATTGCGGATTCACCGTGTTTGGTGTCGCCAATATCGATGAACGAGTCGCACACGATAGACCAGGCGTTGTCCGCCATTTCTGCGCCTTTGGACGCCGTTCGAGTCTGAATAATTTGCGCCAACTTTGCCATTTTAAGAAGCTCAAATTTTGTGGCTTCCTGAATGACGGCGTCGCTCTTGTTGTCTTTTCTCATGCTCTGAACAATATTAACGAACTGGCTGCGGAGAATTTTCATTTCCAAATCAGCCATGGTTTCGCTGATGGGGTCGGTCGAATAGTTTCGAACGACGAAGTCAGAAAGCATAATAGCGTTGAAGTTGTCCTGATTGATGAACATCATATAAACCGCCAGGTAACGGTTAGAGTTCAACTGACGAAGCTGGGAACCCGAAATGTCAATTGGACGGCGCGATTCTGATAAATAGTAAATCTTGAGGTATTTTTCGCCAATTTCCTTCATTTTCTTTTGGAATTCCGCCTTTTGTTCGTCCGTAGCAGCGGAAGCAGATGCAGATTGAATATCGGCGATGGATTCTCGAATCTGACCAAGTTCTTTGACCAATTCCGCATAGGACATTTTCTCCGGCGGGATATTTTCTACCGGACCGACAACGCCCAGTTTGGACTTGATAGCCCTGGCTTCGTCCTTGAACTGCGTTTTAGTAAGAATATCAAGGATTTCGAGCGTATTTTTAGCTAACAAAGCGTTTTGACGCGCTTTCTTTTGTTCGTCTGAAAGAGCGCTGACTTTGTCTGCGGCGACGTCGCAGCCAGCCAATAACAACTGTTGAGTAAGCAATTGTCCCTGACGGCCGCTGTTGTAGTCTCTTTCGTACCATTCAGAAAATCTTGCCAAAGCCTGATCAAGAATTTTCCCTTTCTTTTCCGGCTCTTTGTCGTTCTTATACCTTACGGCAGACTGCAAGTAATACAACAGGGCTTCGTCGCGCATGGTGCGGTTGGCTGCGTTGTTGTCCAAGGTCAACGTTTCGTCGAAAATGCTCAAGGCGCCTTTATCCATTTTGTTAGGATCTTCAAAGATGCCTTGATCCATCATGATTCGACCTTCGCGAACTCGAGCGTACAAACCAGCGATATACGGGGGTTCAATTGCGCCGTATTTTGTAAAGATTGTATTGTATTCCTTTCGGGACTTTTCCAAAGCGTCTTTGTATTCTTTGGAACCAGCAGGATAAGTCTGAGCTATTTCATAATAAGCGCCAGCAACAGCCAGCCACGCCTGGAGAAAGTCTGTAACAGCTTCGTCGTACTCTTCTCCTGTTTCTTTCTTTTCGGTCTTATATTTTTTAACAACGTCTTTGGCGCGTTGTTGGTTTGCCGAAAACTCATTTTGAGCTGCGGTGAACGAATCGCGAGATATTTTCATCCATTCGTCACGCTGTTCCTGTTTTTTGTTGGTAGACTTGACAGCCAAGTCGCGATAAATCGTACCGCGCGCCATCATCAAACCAGCATATTGACTGGCGCATTCTCGAACGCGCGGATGCTTGGGATTTTCTTTGATAAACTTGGCAAAGCTTTCATGCGCGGCGTCAATTTCCTTGAGCTGATCGTCTTGAGAAGACTGGATTCCGGAATTGAGCATGTGCAGACGCCCCATTTCCATGTCATAAATACTTTTGTATTCAGCTGGAATTGTTCCGTCCTTGTTAATTTTCTCCAAATAATAAATTGCGATGTCTGGATAACCAGAGCCATTATCAGCGTCTACAAGAGCGTTAACAAATTTTTCGGCTTGTGGCTGAGGAATTGCAGCCAGAGACGATCCGCAAGATAAGTTCAACGCAATAAAACATACTGCGGCAAGGACGGCGCCTGAAACAGGGAAAAAAGTTCGGGAAGAACAATTCATGGAAATAACCTCGTTTGAATATATGAGTACGAACGGGAGCTGAACTTTCACAATACAAAACAGCAAACTTCAAGTTTCTATCCTGTAAAGACGAATAACGTCCAACTTCAGTAGCAATTAAGTTTCTTCTATTTAAATTTAAACACAATTTTACTAATAGCAAGACGCTTTTCAAGAAAAATACCCCATTTTTGAAAAAATTTTTGATTTTTCTTGTCTTTTCCGCTTGATTTACCAATTTTTTCTCCACTTTTGAGTTCATAATTCGTCTAATATTGTAAAATGGTTGTAATTGAGCGAAGAAATCGCTGAGTGTCATTTTTCCTCCGTTGATGCGTTCAAAGGAGGGCATACCAGCAAATTTTTACAAAATATCGTCATGGGAATTAAAGGAATTG
>JAZRTH010000475.1:0-1980 GCA_045651945.1 Thermoguttaceae bacterium | reverse complement strand
CAGTCCGTTCACGGATTTAACGGATTAGACGGATTTTCACCGATTGGTTAATGAGTACGCTTAATTGTAGAGTAGCCGCTTGCGTTTCGGAGGGTCGGCGTCCGCGCCGACCGCAGGCGTCCTCGCCTGCATTCGCCGTTAGGCGAAAAATGAAAACCGTTTGAAGGGTAAAATACCGTTTTGCGTTAGCCGGAAACGTCCCCCGGATGGCGCCCGCCCTCGGGCGCCAACTTGACGGCGACGCCGTCAAGGTAATTAGAATTTCTGTTGCGCACGTCATCCGCGACATTTTGAGAAAGTACAAGCCTAAAATATGAATTTCAAAAAAATAATCCCCTCTCTGGTAATACTGGATATAGCGCTTATGCTTTTCTGCTATTTAGGGGGCTTGTACTGTTTTTTTACCGGCGCTTATCAATATGTCCTCGCATTTGTCAGACCGCTGTTTTACAATTTGATAATCACCGGTATCTTTGCGTCCGTGGTTTACTATATTAAAGACGCGCCGTTCTTTCGTCGAACGTTTGTTCCTGACTATATAACCAAAGCTACATTTTGGGACGCATACTTCGGAGGCTATTATTTCCACGCCAAAAACGAATACGCCGCCGGACGCAAAGTCGAAATGTACATCTATAATTTTATAGGGACATTTTTATTTTTTCTGTACGTATCGATATATTTTAGTCGACTTGCCAAATCTGCATCCGTTCCCAATGCAGACGCCTGTTTAAGCGCGTCGACTCTGGCTTTCTCGCTGGGATGTATTATTCAGCCTTCTTTATGTTTATTGGGAATAATCTGGAGAAACTCCAGAACTGCGGGACCGGAGGAGCAAAGCGACGCATCTGCCGAAACAGACGCGTCTGAATCCAGCGAAACAAATATATTTGAAGAGTTGGGAATTATCAATCCAAAAGCGCTATTGTTTATAAGCGTATTGATTCTTCTTTTATGCTGCTTCTGTATATCCAACGTTTATATAGCCATCGCCGCGGCTACTTTAATCGTCATCATATCGCTGTTTGGAATTAAAAATCGCCTGTCTAAAAAAGACTGGTCGCAATCGGTTTCTTTGATGTACATTGATATCAATTTACAATGGATTTTAACATTCTGTTTAATTCAGATCGGTTTGCAGTCGTTAACGCCAGTCGACAGCCGCGCTGTTGCCGGTATTGGATATATACAATTTTTTATCGATATCTTCTTAACCGTATTGATGGCGTCTTGCTCGTATACGCTTTTTAAACTGGCGCCCCCGCCGATGACGCTTGAATCGCTTGGCATAAAGCCGAAACGTACAGATGTTCTTGATTGTTTAAATGAGCGTTCTGAAGCTCCGCTTGAACCGGAGATCCAGCCGAAACGCGGTTTTTGCGGGCTATTCTTCTTGTTCCTGATCCTGGTTGTAATTTCGGTGATTATTTCAATACTGTTTCTTTCGTTCATTGAATCGCTGTAATCTAAGTCCTTGAGTTTCACCTCTCCGCTTTGCCGGTTTCTTCTCCTATCCCTTTTCTTTCAAAAATCCGTCCCCGTCCTCTTGTATTCGATAAAATTAAGCGCTATAATCCAAGAATAGTTCAAGCGTCAGTTGAAAGAAGTTTGTCAGACGCTTGACCGCTTCCCCAATTTTCCCCAATACTATCCCCACCTAATTAATCATGAAACTCACGTTATCAATTCCTACCATGTTGTTTGCCGCATTGATTTCCCTTTGCGCGTCGTTGGCGGTCGCGCAGGAACGACCGATTCGCGTTGCTGTCTATGACGACGAAGGCGTCGGCAAAGGCAGCGCAAAACTGATTTACAAGCGAATTCAAGACAACCCGGAGTTCGTCTACAGAGTCGTCAACGGCGAAGACATTCGCAACGGCGTTCTCGACGGGTTTGACATTGTCGTCCTGCCCGGCGGTTCCGGACGGGGCGAGGCGAAGTCGATGGGCGAAGACGGCGTCGAAAAAGTCAAGCAGTTCG
>JAZRTH010000474.1:0-9319 GCA_045651945.1 Thermoguttaceae bacterium | reverse complement strand
CCCCCTACTCCTGGCTGTCGGGATCCCCCCGCCGCGGGAGAAAAGACTACCCGCTTTTGTTCGACCGGGAAAACAATCCCAAACCGGCGTACTACAGAGTAATTAGTAATGAGTGATTAGTAATGAGTAATTATAAATATTGTGACATCCTTTCGGAGTGCGGGAGTGCAGCGTTAGCGAAACTCCCGCTTTTTTCTATATTAGAATCGCTCAAACCGTCAAGCGAAGCTTGATTTAGATAATCAATCCCATCTTGACGGCAAGCCGTCAAGATCAAAAGCGGGAGCTTTGTTTGCGTAAGATAATCAGTCCGGCAGCGCCGAGAATCAGCAGCGCCCACGTTGACGGTTCCGGAACAACTGGCGGCGGCTCGGGAGCGCCCAAACCGATTAAATAAAAGCCTTGGTCTTCTCGAGCTACCAGTTTGAAATAATCCTGATAGTTGCCCAAAACATAGCTGAAATCGCCATCGTTTGGGTTAAATGTAAACCCCTCTGTGATAATATGATATTCCGCCCCTTCTTTAGCCCATTTCTCGGCGTCGTTATTGAGAAACGCAAGCTGAATAATCGAATTTGAATTCACAACGGTTTTACAAAACTCTCCTTTGATGGTAATCGTATCGAAGTTTTGTAACGTTGGATCCTCATTGTATGCGCCAAATTCAAATAACGCGATTGCGCTATCGCGAATCGTGAAATTTCCCGCATTGAGGGTAATGCTTCCCACGCCAATTCCAGGCGAAAAGACTGCGTCTTCTTCGACTACAAAACAATCCTTTGGCGCTCTTGGAGATCCAAAATCTGCCGTAGAGTCAAAATAGCCTTGATAGTCTACTCGACCGGACGAAATAAAGACGCTGTCGGCGCTGACCAGTCCAGAAGCTTCGCAGCAGATTTGCAGCGTTCCGTCGCCGGATTTGATCATTTTACTTCCATTATAAGCGCTAATAGCATTGTCTGAGCTTACGTCAATTCGCTTAATTGTATTAGAACCCTCAACGTCAAAATCAGCTGTACCAACGTTTACCGTCAGCGTTCCGGTATAGTCAAGCGCAGAACCTGTAAGCCTTAGATAACCGTTAGAATAAACATATGCGCCGCCAGGGTACGTATTCGCCCCGGAAAGAGTAAGCTTTCCGGGACCTCCAACTCTAATAGCGCCGTCCCCTAATATCTGACCTGAATAAGTAGTATCCGTAGTATTCTTCAAGTCAAGAGCTGCTCCAGAGGAAATGTTAATTATCCCGGCGCCACTAAGGTTATTTAACGCCTGGAATACATTCATATCAATAACCCCGTTGTTAATAACGGCAGATAATTTACTAAGCGTCCCATTCTCTGTAAGATTGAGAGTTCCCTCTGAAACAGTTATCGTTCCAGTATAATTAATAGCAGGATTGCCCAGCGTCAACGTTTTACTTCCAGTTTTAATAATGTTGCCTGTACTCACAATATAACCTAAATACGTTGAATCTTCCGTATTATACAGTGTGAGCGTATAGCCGTTGATGTAAATTGTCTGACGATCCATGCCATTATATCCGCCAGAGATGTTTTCAATTGTCGTGTCCTGTGTCAGAACAATGTCCGGCGGGACTTCGTCAATGGCAAAAGCGGAAACGCAGCATAAAGCCGCAACCAAAGCAGGAACAAGCTGCTTAATAAACCCAACGACAGATCGTTTTGTCAAAAATTGACGTTTTGGGTTTTCAATAGTGGAGTTCATTTCTGTTTGGCGATTAAGGTTGGGGGAAACGTTATAAATTAACGTGTTATAGTATTTATCGAAAATATCGATAAATGTCTTTAGTAAATATATAGCGATATTTACATAAGAAAGCGCTTGTTCACTAGCCTGCGTTTATATGTCTTTTCAATCTGTAAACAGCAAATTAAAAGAAACGTCTAAGATTTTGAATTTTTTCGAGTGCGCAGATATAGAAGCCCCGCAACGCCGAGAATCAGCAGCGCCCAGGTCGACGGTTCAGGAACGGCGTTCGGGTCGATGTATCGACGACCGGTAATGGCGTACTTGTCGTTGGTAAGCTGAATGTATCTCAAATCGGTAAAATCGTTCGAGCGAACGTATCTGGTAATAAAATCGCTGTTTTTAAGGCTTTCGCTGTTGCGTCCGGATAAAACAGCGGTAAACTCTTCGCCCGGCGCTAACGGGCAATCGTCTGTCGCGACCAGATAAACGAAGCTGCCTTCATGAAATGACAGGTCGCCGGAAGCAATCACGGAGTCGTTCAAGGAGATGTCCGCTCCGCCGATTTCCATCAGTAACTCAGCGCCAGCTTCATTGAGAATAAAACCGCCGCCAAAGGTTGCTTCGCCAATCGAATCGCCCGGCGAGAATACGGCGCCAGAATCAACTGAAACCTTCCCGCCCATGTATCCTTGCATATCCAAGCGTCCGGAAGAAACAACCAGGCTTTCCGCTCCAACCAACCCATCAGCTTCAGTGAGAAGCTTCAAAGCGCCGTCTCCGGTCTTTTTAATGTCTCCCGCCCCAAAAATTTTGTTAGCGGTTTTGACTGTCATGCTTTGAGGGACGTCCCCATCAACAAACAGTTCCAGATCGCCGGTGGATTTGACTTCAATTGTACCATCCGTTGCAAGAGCGCCATTTTTCAGTTCCAAAACGCCTTTTGATACAGTTATTGGTCTGGTGTACTTTCTACTCGAATCCTTGGTATAATCAAAGGTTAAAACGCCTTCGCCATTTTTGTCAATTCCCATCGCTTGAGGACTATCATTCCAAATATAATCAGCAAAAATGAGTTGTGCATTTTCCCCAACAGTTATTTTTAATGGATCAGGTTTATTATTGCCTTGTACATTGCGTATTTTAATCGGAACGGAAATTTCTGAAACAGTTGGATAAATTGCCAAAGGGTCAGTTGCTGCCGTAGCGGTAAAAGACGTACCAACTTTAACATGAATACCTTCACTACTTGAAGCGCCTAGGATTTTGCCTCCGGTCAATTCTATCGTTTTATGCATTAAGGTCTGATTATTTGAACTCAATTTTAGCGTTCCGCCTTCGTTGATTTTAACGGTTACATGAGCGCTGGCGCTGGTGCTGGCGTTGCCATTTCCAAAAGAATCTGTTTCATTGCATTCAAGCGTTCCGCCGGAATTGATAGTTACAGTTTTTCCATCGCCAAAGCGATCTTTACCATCAATTTGATTTTCCAACAGGATGGTTCCCCCGTCAATAACAACATCGCAATTGATTGATTGATCCTTGCTTGAAGTTAACTTTAGCGTTCCAGCGCCTGTCTTAACCAATGTGGCGCCAGTACTGGAAATTTTGCCTGAATCCGTTACTGTTATAACGGAATTTGGTATTGTACCGGAATCAACGTTGATAATTACCTGAGAACTATTGCTGGTAATATCGCCAGAATAGGTCTGATTGGAGTAGTAATTGATAGTTAACGCCTGAGAACTATTGTTGGTAATATTACCAGAATAGCGCTGATTGGAGGCGGAGGAAGAGTAATTGATAATTAACGCCTGAGAACCATTGTTAGTAAGGTTGCCAGAGCCAGATATATCAGAGCCAGACAGGTCGCGCAGCGTTCCACCTGCTTCCAAAATCAAATTACCCTCTGAAATTTTAGTAGGTCCAATATTCAGAGCTTGTGTAAGCGTCAAATCGCGAGGTCCCATTTTGTCCAATGAACTGGTTCCGGAAATAACGCCATTAAAGGTTACATCAGAGTCAGAGTCACAGATCAGCCTTAAGATTTCTGAACTGTTACATACAAGATTGCCGAAACCTGTAAGGTTGTACAGCCTTATGGGCCCCGTCGAAATCAAAGTTCCGCTGCTGATTGTGGTGTTGCCCGTATAAGACAATGCGCCCGTGATCGTCAGCTCGCCTGTGCCTGTTTTGGTAAGCGAACCTGTACCGGAAATAGAGCCGCCATAAGTCGCATCGGATGTCTGATTGAGCGTTAAATCTGCGTTATTGACAATCAAACCGCCGCTGCCGGACAGGTTCTTAAACGTCTGGTTGGCATTAAGCGTCAGATCGCCAGCGCTGGTAATACTCGACGCATTAGCAAAAACGTTCGCTTTTTCAAAAGAAACCTTGGATTTATCGTCAATAATAACATTACCTGTAAAACCGCTTGAATCATCGGGCTTAAGATAAAACCCGATTTTCGAAGCATCGTTTGTCTTTACACCTGTTTTAAAATTTAACGTTCCCGCCCCGGAAATTGAGCTTTCAACAGTCATCGAACGAGTATCGGAAGATTTCGTATTATAAATTTGTAACGTACCATTTCCATTGACAGTAATAGTTCCCTGAATTGTTTCCGACGTGTTGTCGTTTCCCTGATAAACGGTTCCGTTGCCCAAAACGAGTCTATCGATAACAATGGTTGGGCATTTAACATTTAAAATGCCCACGTCATAGGCGGTAGCGTCATGATTATACCCCAGATACAACCAGTTGTAGTCGCCCCCGGCTTTGTACGGAAATGTCTGCGTTCCAGATGTGCCCGGCGCTCTTAACCAAATAGGTTGATTAGAGTTAGTTTCTTCGTCATAAACTGTGCCGCCAACTGTAAAAATAGCTCCATTCGTACTGCCTGGAGCAATGCCTCCCGACCAGTCCCCAGCTGTATTCCAATTTTTTGAAGTACCAACAGCGCTTTGATCGTTTTGTAAATAATATACGGTTTGCGCTTCAGCAGACGGCGAAAACAGAAAGACGACAGTTCCAAAAGCCAATACGAACACCGCTGCAATGCAAAGATAACTTTGCAGCAGTAGGCAAAATTTATCGAATTTTCTATAAATCTCGGTATCCATATAAACTTATGACTCAATTTGTCCCTAAAAGTTCCAAAATTGAGTCCTCCGTTTAAGAAAAATAGCTTTATTATATATAAAGACCCTTATTATAACTAAAATCGTCATTTTTGAAGGGGCAGTCAAGCGATTTAACGAAAAAAATCCCAAAATTCTTGTTAGATTAGATAAAATAGACAATATGGATAATAACAAATAGTAGACAGATGTTTTATAGTGTCAGTTTGTCGCGTATTTTCCACAAAAGGAAGCGCTGTATATTCTTACACGCTTCCTGAATCGGCAAATTTTAACTCATCTATGCCCGACGGCGAACGACGACTTCAAACGGCAGCAGGACGGCGGACTGTTCGCCCCTTCTCCTCCCGCCGTAGACAGGCGATTCCGTCGATAGAATCAGGTTGTCGAACATATCCGGCGGAACGGGGACAGGGTCTGGCGTTACGTTAGCGACAACGATATATGTCAGATTGTCCTGTCGAATACCGTCTTTATTGCTAACCGTCCAGCGCCACGTCAGGATGGAAGGTTGATTCTCCCCCGATACGGTTGGGAAATAGAGCAATCCCGCGCCGTTGGCTTGGGCGTACGGCTTGAACGACTGTCCAGCAACGCCGATTTTCTTTCTGACGGCGATGAGGTCTTTGTAGAGCTGCAAGCGTTGTTCGTAAACGTCAGACGTCCATGACAGCGACGCCTGTTCGAACGTCTTCTGGTCGAACGGGTCGGCGACTTTGGGCAGCTTCTGCTGGTGCATGTACTCCATGTCCCGCTGACGCCCCCGTCGAACGGCGCGTTTGAGTCCCTCGTCTTCAAAAGACGTAAAGAACGGGAACGGGTTCTGCTCGTCGTATTCTTCGCCCATAAAAATGAGCGGGACAAAGGGAGAAAGAATCGTAACCGCTGCGACAAAGCGCGCCGCCTCCGGCGAGATTTTTGTTCCCAATCGCTTCGATTCCGCGCAGTTGCCTGCCTGGTCGTGAGTCTGATTGTAGACAATCAATCGGGTTGGGTCGATGTACTCGAAACCGGTTCCCCACGTCTTCTTGTAACGCTTTCGATAGAACCCGTCGTAAACCCAGCCGTCGACAAACGCCTTGAGCAGCGCTTCCGCCGGATTTTTAAACCGTTCGCTGACGCTGAAATCCTCGTACAGTCCAGTCTGCTCGCCGGTGACAAGAGCGTGCAGCGCATGATGAAATTCGATGTTCCAGACGCCGTCCAGACCGTACCCGTTATGGATGAGCGGATCAATTTTGATTCGATAATTGTCGTCGTCTTCCGCCGTTACAAACGTTGTCCGATTGTTGTATTTCCCGAACTTATGAACCGCTTTGGAGATCTGCGCCAGAATGTGCGTTCCAGACATGTCCGTAATCGTATCAGTCGCGTCGAGACGCAAGCCGTCAAACCCGAATTCCCGAATCCAGTAGACGGCGTTTTCCGTTACAAATTGACGAACCGGATCGGAATTCTCCCCCGAATAGTTTATCGCCGCACCCCACGGGTTGGAATAGCGGGAATCGAAATAGTCGGAAATCGCCCCTAAATAACAGCCCTCTGGACCAAAATGATTATAGACGACGTCGAGAATAACCGCCAAGCCCAACTCGTGCGCCCGGGCGACGAACGCTCGCAGCTCGTCCGGCGTCCCGTAAACGCAAGTCGGCGCGTAAATATAGACGCCGTCGTAACCCCAGCTCATCCCCGGAGACTCCGCAACCGGCATAACTTCCACCGCCGTCGCGCCCAGGTCTTTGATATATTCCAGCTTTTCCGCCGCCGCAGCCCAGTAGGAAACGTCAGCGGGCTTCTTCCCTACAAATGCGGCAGGATGGAGTTCGTAGATAATCAGATCTTTGTACTCAACGCCATACCAGGAGGAAGGAACGAGATCGTCTGGCGGCGCGGTTCTCAAGCCCGACGGGCCGTGAACTCCCAGCGGCTGCGCTGCGCTGCGCGGGTCGGGATACTGTTTCCCGTCCGCCAGACGGAACATATACAGCCAATCTTTCCCGACTTCCGCTTGAGCGGTAAACCAGCCTCTGTCCGCAGGCGTCATCGGAACGACTTTTGTCTCCCGCCCTGCCCTGTACGCCTCTGCAGATTCGTACAGAACGAGGTCAACCGTCGGCGACTTAACGCTCCAGAGAGAAAACGTACACAGCCCGGACGTCTGCCCGGCAGGAAGAACGGCATGATTTGTATAGGAATACATGGGGGGAAATAGGGAATTGGGAATAGGGAATTTCCATAACCGAATGAGCGTTTATTATACCGCTAAATTCGGTTTAGACAAGAGGCAGGCAAGATGAAAGGCGGTAACGGGTGCGTATTCAAATTTTTAGGAAGCGCCAAAAAATGGAAGGCGGTAATGCAGCGAGCGAAGCGAGCGGAATTACGCAGTTCGCCGGAATGGCGAACAAAACGTACGAAGCGTGCAAAACAAAGAGACGCAGCCGAAAACCTTTCCGGGGCGCGGGTTTTACCCGCCAAAGATTTAAGCCGCAAAGAACGCAAAGGACGCAAAGAAATGAAATACGGTAATGAAGCCCCTTTAAAGTCTCACGCGAATTTCGCGAAGTAATGAAAGGCGGTAACGTAGCGAAAAATTCAGGCGAGCCACGGGTGTAAACCCGTGGGCATGAGCGTTAGCGAACGTAGTTACGCTTTGTTTGAAGCGTGCAAAACAAACTCGACAACCCCAAAGACGCTTCAGGATACACCCTCTATTATCCGTCTAATTTGCTTTATAACGCAATTGTTCATTACCAACTCTTTATTGGAATATTCGTTATCGCAAGGAAACTTATCGGGATTAAATTCAAGCCCTTTTGTATATGACAATACAGTATAACAGGTTCTTGTCAGAATTGAAGAGTCCGATTTTTCCAAAATGGAATAAACGGTTTTAAGAACCTCAATATCCAGGTTCTCGCGTATGTACGGAACAAGACTGATTAAAGCGGTGAGCTGAACGTCAGAATAAACGTCCCAATCCTGTCGATGACAATAATCCTGCGCCAGCGAAAACAATAATTCCGGTTCAATCCAGCCGTCAAGCGTCTGTAAAATGTCGCGAATCAATACCGTGGAATTGAATTTCTTGTACAAATCCAACACGGTTTTAACCACGGCAGTATTTTGTTTCTGTGTTTTTCAATATACAATGACCGCCGGACAGTTTCTTCAGAATCCGACTCCAGATTCTGATCAATAATTGCCAATTCCTTTTCAGATCGTGACAAGTCCGTATAATAGAGAAACTCATTTAAATACTTTTCATATTCAATTAAAAAGCTCTTCAAAACGAAAGTAAAATATGAAATCTCAACAGTAACGTCAAATGCAGGAAAACGTTCCTGCTGAACAATTATTCGACGAAACGCGTTGTCGATATTAAAAGCCAGCAAAGTCGTTGTATCGTTAAACGATTCTTGACCGATATAACTGACGTCGATATCAAACAACTTATTATTTTTCCACGACTGATAAAACAAGTCCGGGGCGTCCTTAACACAGGCAAAAAGGGGCGTCGACGCGGGAATATCATAACGCTTTTCTGATTCAAGCGCAGCTGTGATTCCTCCATAACAGGCGTTAAGCGTAACGCAGCTATCGGAGGCGTCTCCAAACCGCCGACCATTGACCCATACAAAGAAATAACCGTAAACCCATTGAGCGTTGTTAACGACGTCGGTTATGATAAAATCAATCGCAAACTTTTGAGGGGTTCCTACTATCATTGAATGTTTTTTAATTGGTTATAAATTCCTAATCCTTTTCAGTATCGCCGATGAGGCTGATATACAAGTTATTGCACAGCCGCGCCAATCGCGTTAAAATATTGCTGTTTATGCTTATAGAAGCAATATCCAGATTGTTTTCATAATAAATTCTTATCGCTACGGTATATTCATCGGAATTAATATAATAATCCAGCTTGTCCTGTATCGGCTCAAATATTGATAACAAGACAAGAAGACGATCGTCCAAGTCTTCGTCCGGATTGTCAAAACTGCTGCGATACGCCCAGGCGCCCCAAGGCGGACCGCCGCAGGCGGTTCCTTCTCCTTTATTGAACCCGTGAGTATGTAAAAGCCCGAGAAACGCGTCAACGTCGTCAGGACGCAACTTCTCCCCGGTTATTTCCAAACCGAATTTCACTTCAAATTTCGAATATAATTCAGTCTCTAAAATTGACTCTCGATGAGAAAACAGGGATTGAAGTTGTTTGATTCGACGTAATTTGCGCGACATTACTTTCTGACCCTCTAAAAAATTTGTGGGTAAAAATACTATATTGTAACAATCGTATGTACTGTATACTATTGATTGTATATTTTGATTATAGCGCTAAACGCGATCACGTGCAAGCGGGCGCCCCCAGTCCGAATTTTCCGAGGGCGCAGACGTATTCCGGCTCGCCAAAATCCATGAACGAACTAACCTACGCAAACGCCAAGCGCCAACTTACCGGAAGAGCC
>JAZRTH010000473.1:0-1036 GCA_045651945.1 Thermoguttaceae bacterium | reverse complement strand
CCCGTCTTGACCGTCTTGCCGTCCAGAACGACGTCAACCGTCATGTCCGGCGCCATCTCGTCGGTCTTGCGGATGTATTCCGCAAAGGCTTCGAGAACTAAAGCGGTGTCACGGGTGGAATTCCAGTACGTCGCGTGCTTGCGGTTATTGAGCAGGTACTTAACCAGCCGGGACGCTTCTTCTGTTTTGCCCGTTCTGCACAGCAGTTTGAGATACCAGGCTTGCGTTTCGATTTCGGAACCGTACCAGTACCAGAACGGAGTTCCGCCCAGGTCGAGCCACGCGGTCTGGTTTTCGTCGTCCTGACGCAGGAACTGGGTCAGGTTGCGAACGACCATGTCGCGCTTGTCGATCTGTTCTGTCATGTCGAATCCCAATCCCATAAGCGCCAAAGAGTACGGAGACATATTGAGTCGGTCTCGGTATACGTATTCTCCCATCTTGGCATTGTGACGTCCGGATTCAATCAGAACCGTATAGACAAGGGCGTCAAGGTTATCGGCGCTTGTCTTGTAACGATAGCCGAACTCCTTCGCCAGTTTGGGATTCTCTTTGACCTTGTCGCCGCGCTGGAGCAGTTCGACCTGTTCTGATTCGTAGCGTTCCAGCCAGTCAACGCCGCGTTTGAGGACGTTGGCGTCGACCTTGACGTCGCTCTGCTGAGCGATTGTCAAGCCGTGAACGACGACCGCCGTCGTATGGGCGGAGGAATATTCGCCGTAGCCGGAGAACCAGCCCCAGCCGCCGTCGGAGCATTGCATATCGGTCAGACGCCCGATTCCAAACTTGACGATTTTATCCAGCTCGTTCGGGTTGAAGACGGGGCTTGCCAGCGTCTTCTTCCATTGCGCAGCTCGTTTCGCCGGGTCGCCGATTTCCTGAGCGTTGAGGTTCGTGGTTTTCTGCTGCAGCTGTTCCAGGTCCACGCCCATATCGCGAACGACCTTCTGGCAAATCGCCGCCGGCAGGAACCGGTTGAGCGTTTGTTCCGTACAGCCGTAGGGATAATCTACCAGATACGGGACGGCGTCACACA
>JAZRTH010000472.1:0-2015 GCA_045651945.1 Thermoguttaceae bacterium | reverse complement strand
GTTGTCTTACGGCGCGGCGTTTATCAGCACGTCGGCGATTATCGGCTTCGGCGGATTTGCCGCAGCGTTCGGAATGGGACTGCTCTGGCTCGTTTTCGCCAATATTTTCTTCGGGATTTTCGTCGCCTTTATTTTCTTCGGTCTGCCGACGCGCCGGCTGGGATTAAAGCTCAAGGCGCAGACGTTCCCGGAGTTCCTCGGTCGGTTTTATCAGTCCCGGCTCATTCACGGCTTGATGGCGTTTATTATCGTCCTGTTCATGCCGCTGTATGCGTCTGCCGTTTTGATCGCCTCCGCTCGATTTATCGAAACAACCTTTGGTTTGGACTACAACGTCTCCATTTTGATTTTCAGCGCCCTGATTGCCGTTTACGTCATTTTGGGCGGATTAAAGGGCGTCATGTTTGCCGACGCGTTCCAAGGCTCGATCATGTTTGCCGGGATGCTGCTGTTGCTTCTTTTCGCCTACGGCAAGATGGGCGGCGTCGTTCCGACTCATAAAGAATTGGATAAACTGCCCGCGACAGTCGCTGAGCAGTTTGAAGAGCTAACCCCAAAATTAGAGAGCATCCGCAAGTTGGATACGTCAGACGCCAACGTCGCAGACGAGTCTCTGGAACAGTGGGCAGCTAATATGAACAAACAGGCGAAAGCTCTTGCCGCTGACGCAAAGCCGGAATCGGAAGCGTTGGCTCAGTACGTCGAATTGCGAAAAGACGAGAAATCCGCCGCGAAAATCGACAACCACCTGGTCGTATCCAAGATTTCTCAAAACGGATTCCAGGGCTGGACGCGGTTCCCGGTAACGGGTACGAAGCTGTTTTACGTCATGCTGACGAGCATCATCTGCGGCGTTGGAATTGGCGCGTTGGCGCAGCCGCAGCTGGCGGTTCGGTTCATGACGGTTAAAAGCGACCGGGAACTTCACCGCGCCGTCGTCATGGGCGGAGTTTTCATCTGCTTTATTGTCGGGACGGCGTATCTGGTCGGCTCGCTGACAAACGTCTGGTTCTTCCGGGAAGACGGTCACATCGCCATGACAAGCGTTTCCGACGGCAACCTCGACAAAATCGTCCCGACGTTTATCCATCGCGCGCTGCCGCCCTGGTTCGGTCTGCTCTTTACGCTGACTCTGCTGTCCGCCGCGATTTCCACGCTCAGCTCTCTGTTCCACGCCATGGGCAGCGCGCTGGGCCGCGACCTGATCGAATGTTCCATTATGAACAAGACGGAAAACTCGTCCATCCCGCTGATGAAGGTTTGCGTCTTCCTGTCGCTGATTGTAACAACGATTCTGTCGTTCTACATGCCCAAGGGGATTGTCGCCATTGCGACGTCCACGTTTATGGGCTTGTGCGCCGTTTCGTTCCTGCCGATGTACGTTGCCGCGCTGTACTGGAAACGCGTTACCCGCGCCGGCGCGATTGCCAGCCTTGTCGTCGGGTTCGCCTTCAGCTTCTTCTGGATGACGTTTGTTCAGATGCCCAAGGGCGAACTGCCGGCTCTGCTGTGCAAGCTCTTTTTAGGACAAGACAGCTTGATGGCAGCTCCGTGGCGCTGGATCGACGTTATTGTTATTACGCTCCCGATCAGCGCAATAACGCTCATCGTCGTCAGCCTGCTGACAAAGCCTGAGTTGCGAGAAGATTGAAAGGCGGTAACGAAGCGACCGACGGGAGCGGAGTTACGCAGTTCGCCGAAGGCGAACCTAAACTGCTGTACCCGGCTTCATGTTCGCCTGACGGCGAATGCGTAATTCCGTTCGCTAACGCTCACTCCATTACCGCCTTCCATCCATTTACTATTCCCATTTCCATACTGCATCCATGAAATACAACGTATTTTGCATATTGTCGTTCCTTCTCGCCGCCAACTTCGCGTTGGCTGAAAACCTGTTTACGCCGCAGGCAATTGTAGACCTGGCGAACTCGGACGCCGTTCCACAAAATGTTACAGAAAACAAAGTCGGATCGTAGCCATGTCGTTCTGTGAGCCAAGGAGTTGGTGAGTTTAAT
>JAZRTH010000471.1:0-7787 GCA_045651945.1 Thermoguttaceae bacterium | reverse complement strand
ATAAAATCAGCACATTTCTGATTCGTTGCATTTGCAACTATCTTGAAATTGTATCGTAGATTACTGAACTTGCGTCCAGCAAACTACAGATGCCTATCTACCTAACCAAATTTTCAATGAACATTTTGCCGTCGAAGAGGGGATAACCCGTTCATTCGACTGACAAGGGGGAAGTATAGCAGAAATCAAAATAAGTTCAATGGGGGGGAAACGAAAATTCCAAAAAATTTTTAAATAAATTTTAAGTCTTTTATTTACAATGAGTTATAAACTTAAAATATCGCTTTTAATTCTCTATAATCCTTTCTCAAAGCGCAGCGGCTTGCGTTTACGTGGAATTCCTATATAATTATTATACGAAAGGAGAAAACTATGAAACTTGCTTCCTATTATATTAATGACAGAATCAGTTATGGCGCGGTCGTTCAAAGGGACGGAATAACGTTCGCGGCTGACCTGCCCTCCGCAGACGCAGCGTTTCCCGAAACGATTGAGCGTTTTCTCGCGCTGGGCGAAGACGGAATCGCCAAAGCGCAGGAATTCGTTGACCACATTGCGCCCTGCTCTCTTATTCCTCTGGACGCGTACGGTCCCGCTCCGGTCTGTCCGAATGCGGAAAAGATCCTCTGCGTCGGCTTGAACTACGCTGACCACGTCAAGGAATGCGAGAACTGGGAGATGCCCAAACGTCCCGTTATTTTCAACAAAGCGCTCAACGCTCTGACGTCGCACAAAGCCGAGGTCGCCATTCCTGTTACAACGTCTCAGCCGGACTTTGAGGCGGAACTGGTCGTCGTTATCGGGAAAGAGGGAAAGCGTCTTTCGGAATCGCAGGCGATGGACTGCGTCGCCGGCTATTGCTGCGGCAACGACCTGACGGCGCGCGACTGGCAGATGGGCTGCCCGGGCAAGCAATGGTTTTTAGGAAAATCGTTTGACTCGTTCGCTCCCGTCGGTCCGTGGATTGTTACAAAAGACGAAATCCCCGACCCGCAAGCTCTGGCGATTCGATCCATTCTCAACGGACAAGTCATGCAGGACTCGAACACGAAGAACTTCATCTTTTCCGTTCCCCGGATTATTTCGCACATCAGCCAGGGAATTACGCTCAAGCCGGGCGACCTGATTTTCACCGGCTCGCCGCCCGGAATCGGCTACAGCAGAAACCCGCCCGTCTTTCTGTGTAACGGAGACGTGATTGAGATTGAAATTGGAGGCGTCGGGACGCTGTCGAACCGAATCGTTCGCGTCTGAAAAGCTGTCTTTTTACGACTGTTACACATCTGAGAAAAATTTTTTGTAAATTTTTCGATTTGGTGCGAACTGAATTGCAGTTCAGTTCGTACTAACGAAAAACATTTTATTTCTGCGAAGTTTTTAGACTCGTAATTGTTTGTTACGAGTTGTTTCTTTGTTTACTCAACGCTCTGTCAAACAGAGAAAGGAGATTGTCATGGGTTTAGACGCTTACGTACCGTGCAACTGTTATCGAGAAGGAAAAACCAAAACGCCGCCGCCGACTCAGGAAGAATTATGCATTGACGAAGACGGCATTCTGCGTCCCGTTCGTTATCGCGGCATTCCGTATGAAGAGCTTAAAGATGATGAAGAATATCAGAATATAAGTGTAGAGCTTTATAAATGGAAAATAAATGCTTGCGAACACGAAGACGGAGAGTATGCAAGCGAACGCGTTGGCAACTGGTCAACGGCTCGATATTTTACGTGGGTAGTGCGTCAATTCCCTGAAGGGTCGTTTCCTTTATTGATAGATTTAATACCTGCCGCTAATGGAGGGTCTGTTCCCGTAAAAGACGCGCCTGAAATACTGCGCGAGCTGGCAGAACTGCGAAAACGGCTTCCTGAAATCAAAGGATTCTTTTTGGTTGATGGAATGAAAGATCAGGTTTTGTATGACGGCTCCGATTATTTGGATGGGAATTTTGCATGGATTGATAAACAGATACTCGGTTTCGATGAAAACGGTCTGTACGTATTGGACAGAGAAACCGAAGAACCGCTTTTCCAGGCAAAGGAAGTCATGGAAACCATCGTTACAGACGACGACGGCAAAAAGCACACGCTCTGGATTGACGAATCCAATCCGAAAAATCAGATTGTTATCAATGACGATCCGATTTCCGAGTTGGAATTCAACGTTGGCTATTTGAAAACTGAAATCCGCCCGATGTCCGCGGACGACGTTTATGCCATCGAACCGCTGGAACGTTTGTTCAAAGCCTCAATCGAAACCGGCAACCCGGTCTTTTGGGCGTAAATAATAAACAAAGACGGCTGCGAAACACAAGCCGTCTTTGTTTTATTGACTCACGTTCTAAACTCCGTTAGAATCAATTCTCCTCTGATTCGTCATTCTCAACAGGAGCGGGTTCGTCTTCTGAATCGGGAGTTTCAGAAGCGGCGTCCTCTTCGAGTTTTTTAACTAAATCAACAGCTGGTTGGAATCCGGAATCCGCCAACGCTTTAAGTTCGCTAACGGCATAATCCGGATCGGGTTTGACATTCTCGTCGCCTTCATAATAAATGCACACCAACAAGAACCGGGCGCTTTGAGAGCCGTTTTCACGGGCTTTTTTCAGCCATTCAAGCCCTTCTTTGCGATTCTCCTTTTCAACATACAGGATACGACCATATTCATATTGAGCGTCTGGCAACCCCAAATCAGCAGCTTGTTTAAACAGTTCAAGAGCTTTCGCCGCATCTTTTTCAGCGCCAGCGCCATCGAGATACAATACGCCCAAATTGTAAATAGCAACAGGATTATTATATTTCGTCGCTTTGTTATAATACTCAATAGCGGCGCGCACATCCTTTTTTATGTGCAATTCTGAATTGCCAAAATTATAATAGATTCCAAACTCTGTCAGGATATTGCCAACGTCTTTCTGATCCAGTTTGGTTGGATTTGTCGACAAATAGAAATAAGAACCGGCGGCAATAATCACAGCGCCGAGAATGGTCATAATAGCGCAATGTCGGGTTCTTTCTTCGGATTCAAAAGGCGGGGCGACAATAACGCCCAGGAAAAATCCGCCCAATAAACCGCCCAAGTGACACCAGTTGTCAATGCCAGCTTGCATGCCGTATATTAAATTGAAAGCGATAAATGCAATCGCGCCATTTCGAATACCGGCAACCATGTGCATGGGAATAGCTCCATGACGACGAAGCATGTATGCCAATAAGGCGCCGTAAAGGCCAAAAATCGCCCCGGAAGCTCCGGCTGAAATAACCGATGGATTCATTGTCAAAGACATCAAACTGCCAGCGGCTGCCGCCCCCAGGTAAACAACCAGAAACAAAATATTCCCAAAGAGGCGTTCTACGAAGCTTCCTATTTGCCACAGGATCGCCATATTGAACAAAATATGGACAAATCCAATATGAACGAATGCACAGGTAAGAATACGCTGCCATTCGCCATGAGCAACCAGAGGGCCATAGTCCGCGCCAAAACGTAAAAGCGTGATGCCTGTAGGTTCAACCATCGATCCAAAACCGCAAAGAACGCCCATGGCAATGTAAACCAAAACGCAGAGGACAACAATAAGATACGTAAAAAAAGCATACGGCGTAAGCTGCTTGAGCTTGTCCATAAACTCCGTTTCTAATGCAACTTCATCACTTACCTGTTTGGGAAGAAGTTCAAGAACATCAGCTTTCTCGGAATCGTCTTTCAGGTTAAACAAGAAGACGTTTTCAGGCGCTCCGCTAAATTTTCCCACAGGATATTCGCTGAACTGCAAGCATTTTACCTCTTTATTTTCTACAACGTTAGCAATTTGATTCAATTTGACTGTTACGGTTTCAGCGGGCGTGTTCCAAAGCCAGCCGCTGATTTCAGAACGAGTCAAAACAACTTCGTCGTCTGAAATCTCAATCGTGCCAGCGCCCTTAAGAAGCTGGGACTGTTTGCCTTGTCCTTTTACAAATTTAACTTTAAATTCACGCATTAAAAACTCCTGGGAAAAAAGGATTCCCCGACAACGAGCATCGGGAAAAGATTGGAGAAATAATCAATAGCAGACGCTATCTTGAATTGTGCGCTGTTGTTTTGAGGGAACGCGCCAACGATAAAACGCCTGCATCTAATGGTTAGTATACCCTACAAGAAACATTTTGCAAGAGGTTTGTTACAAAAGAGCGTGAAATATTTTAACAAAAATTATTGTCTCTTCCGGCAAGAGAGCGGCAAACCATCTATAAGCATTTAATGGAAACGGAGTTAAGGAAGCACGACTTATTATTGAACCTTGCCGATATCCTTCCCGTCTAATCTCTATTTATGTTTGGCTTCCCGGACGATAAAAGCGCTCCAGACAGGCGGGTTCGGCATGAACGATCGAAGCTGAGCCGCCGTCAGACCGGTCAGTTTTTCAACAGCAAACGACCCTGATTTGTTTTGGAATTCCGTACATGAGTTGTTGTAAAAAAGAATGTTGCTGTTGATTTCTTTGTTATAGTAATTGACAATCGGATTGGTAATCGTCCATTTCAGTTTGGGATTTCTGGCGATTTCCGGTACGAAGTTGATATTAATCCCAAAATCTCCCAGAATGACAATGTCGTCTTCCCCGCGAATATACTCTTGAAGCATGGAGAACGTTTGATTCAAAACGGAAAGCTCTGACGCGGCTCTTGCCGGGTCAATCCAGACGTTCATGGCGATAAACGTAAAAGCCGGGTATTTGTCTGTACTGCGAGTAGTAAACAGAGCGGCAATCGGAGCGCAGGTCATGCGAGTTCCGCATTCCAGAATCAGCAGCGTACTTCTGTCAGCGTCTACAGCGCGGCGATTGTAAATAAACGCAACGTACGGCGCCTGATAGTTTCTGTCTTGCTTGTATGATGGCGGGTAGGCTGTTAAATAGCTATACGTTCCGCCGCTGGCGTTAAGCGCATTGACCCACTGTTCGATAACCTGCAAGTCGGAATCGTAAAAGCCCTGCACCGCCAACAAATCAAATGATTGCGCCGTTCTGACAAGCGTTTCCTGAATAACCGGGTCAGAGAACTTCATTAAATTCATTCGATTCAGACACACCGTCCCCATCCGGATTTCCTGACGATCTACCGGCGCAGGCGGAGTGAACGAAAGAGAATTTGTTTCTGGCAGCGAAGCAGGCGGATTCTTGGTTCCATACGATACCGACTGGCGAACCGGCGCAGTCTTTGTTGGCGCAGGAACTCTCGCAGGGGCTGACGTTATCGATGGCGCAGGCGCGCTCGGCGCTGAGCTGAAGGGCTGATCGTCCAGAGGCGCAACCGCCAAGGAGCTGTCGTCCGGCATGCCGGGAAGAGCAAAATCGTCTTCAAGAGCCGGCGCTTCAGGCTGACTGACAAATGCGCTGGACTCATCAGTAGACAGAACTGGCAGAGTCGGCTGAACGTCCCCGGAACCAGAGTCTGAGTCGACAATCGGCTTGGCGACGACTCGACGCTGGATTGTAACCGGATTGACGTGAAACGTCATCGGACCAACGTGCAGTTCTTTCTTCTCTGCGGACGGCTGTAGTTCAAAGTAGCGAAAAAACAGCGTCAGAACGACAAACAGCGTTATAATGCCGATTATCCGATTTTTGAAAGGCGCCAGGAGAAGAAATCGTAAAAATTTTAACATATTTCAAATATTATTGAACCCTTTTAGGGATTCAGATGGTATACTATAATAGGACATTCTACAATATACCATTAATTTTCAATAATGAAGCCATTTTTTTAAATAGTTATTAGCAATATCGACTATATAATTATACAAACTTAATCCAATATGATGCAAAAACGACTATTTTTAACGATTTTATCAATTTTAACAGCCCTCTGCGGGACGGGGTTCGGGGAAACGCTGGTTCTCAAACACGGCGGACGCGTCGAGGGGACGATTCTCAACCCAGCTGGCGTTCAGGAGCCGGAAACGTACCGAATTCGCACCCGAACCGGCATCGAGCTGGAAATCTCTGCCGATCAGGTAGAATACGTAGTTCATCCCGGCGGGGCGTACGAGCAGTATGACAAAAAAGTCAAGCTCATGGCGGATTCCGTCGAAGGCAACCTGACAATGGCTAACTGGTGTAAATCCAACAACTTATCGTCGCTGGCAGACCGTCATTACCGCCGGATTCTGGAACTGGAGCCAGACAACAAAGAAGCCCGCCGAGAGCTGGGATACATCTGGCATGAAGGCGCATGGACTACCCCGGACGAAGCCTATACCGCCATGGGCATGGTCAAATACAAGGGAAGATGGATCTATCCGCAGGAAAAAGAGATTCTGGAAAACCGCAAATCCAATTTACAAGCTCAAAATCAGTGGAAAAAGCAGGTTATTCAATGGCAGTCTGAGCTGTTTGGGAAAAAGCATCAACAGGCTCTTGCCGGTTTGATGGGAATTACCGACCCGGACGCCGTCCCGGCTCTGGGGCAGGTTCTTACCTCTGACCGCCGGGCGGAAGCGCGGCTGATTTACATCAAAGCGCTTGGGAAACTGGGAACGCCGGACGCCATGAAGGTTCTGGGGCAGTCCGCCATGAACGACCCGCTGGAAGAAGTGCGGCTGTCGTGTCTGGATCAGCTCAAGCAGCATCAGGCGCAAGCCGCCGTAGACTATTTCAGCGTCGAACTGAAAAGCAAGAATAACGCCCGCGTCAACCGGGCTGGGGAGCTAATCGGGGAAATTGGCGACATGAACGCCGTCCCCGCTCTGATTGCCGCTCTGGTAACGACTCACAAGTACACCATCGCCGGCGGTCCCGGCATGTCCGCCTCGCAAGGCAACGACGGCGTTTCCGGCTTGACGATGGGCGGCGGACCGAAAACGATTCTCAAAACGCAGCCTAACCTCTCTGTTCTCAACGCTTTACAGAAGATTACCAATCAGAACTTTGGGTACGACAAAGCCGCCTGGACAAGATGGTACTCTCGCAACAAGCAAGGCGGAGTCGAGTCGAACCTGCGGCGAAAAGAAGAAGGCGGGAAATAAACCATGAAAATGTCGATCAAAAAAATCGTATTGTCAATTGTTGCTGTAATATCAGTGATATTATGCATTCTGATAATCTCTTACTTCATATTGGTTTACAATTTTTTCAACAGTCATCCCTTTAGTAAAACTCATTGGACGCCAGAAATACAGAAGTTTGTTGAAAGCGAGCTAGACGTTCCGCTGCCGGACTCCGTTCCGGTTCAATACTTCTTTTTCGAGACATTCCTGGATTATCGCTCAGAATTATTGATTTCCGTCCCGTACTCAGACGTTCCAAAATACATTCCCCAAGGCTTAAAGGAAGACGCCCCGTTTGACAGCAAAACAGAATTTTTAGGATACATAAACTCTAAGAAAATTGATTATTCTCTTAAGATAAAGCTCAAAGAATTAGAGTTCTATAAAAAGTATTCCGGAACGATACCAGACAAAAGAGTGCATTGCGAAGTCCTCGTTCTGTCTGAGCAGGACTTTGAGACGCTCCCCTCCTCCGCCCCGGTTGACGTCTTGATTTACTTCTTTGAATTCTAGGGAAGACGCATTGCGTTCTCCGAAAGATTCCCTATTTTATTAAAAATTTTCCCCCAAAATTCTGCTCCAGCGCTGTCAAATCTCAAAACATCGATTATAATATATATAATGCGAATTAGCTTTTTCGCCCGAACTGTATCGGCGCTGGAGCGTTCGCAGATGAATTTATTACCCCCCTATTTCCGAAGTAAAAATATGGTCAATCGTTCAAGTATGAGTATTTCGTCCGCCCGAGTTTTAACATCCGCCTGGG
>JAZRTH010000470.1:0-2731 GCA_045651945.1 Thermoguttaceae bacterium | reverse complement strand
GACGCAACTCTTGTCACCGTGGGCTTTAGCCACCGGAGGAAACTCCCACACCCCCCATATCGCTTTAACCGCTTTCCGCCCCGCGCCCCCAACGGGGGCGGGGGACGAAAAGCGTATTTTGCGAATTATATTATTATCTCGTTCTTCCGGCGGTTGAAACCGCCGGTTACAATGAGTTTCGTCCCTTCGGGACTAAAGCGGACTGCGTCCGCTGTCGCTTTCTCGGTAGTCGAATGCAATCAGAAACAAAAAACGGATTGACGCATTACACGTCAATCCGTTTTGCTTATGTTGAGCTAATCAACAAGCAGAGCAGGGCAGGGCGAAGATTATTCTTCCTCTTCTTCCAGCTGCGCCTTGGCGATAATCTGCTGCTGAATGTTGCCCGGAACCGGGTCGTAGCGGAGGAATTCCATTGTGTAGGAACCCTGACCGCTGGTCATGGAGTTGAGAACGCGAGCGTAAGTGGTAACTTCCGCCAGCGGGACTTCCGCTTCGATCGTCTGCATGTTTCCGCCAGCCGAGGTCATGCCCAACGGACGACCGCGGCGGTTGGACAGGTCGCCGGATACGTCGCCGACGTTGTCGTTGGGAACGGTAATCGCGATCTTGACGATCGGTTCCAGCAGAGCGGGTTTGGCTTCCAGGAAGACCTTCTTAAACGCCATGTTGCCGGCGGTTCGGAATGCGGTTTCGTTGGAGTCAACCGGGTGATACTTTCCGAAGAAGACTTCAACGCAGACGTTTTGAACTTTGTAGCCAGCGATAACGCCCTTGGCGATTCGTTCGTAGAAGCCCTTTTCGATAGCCGGCATGAAGTTGCCAGGAATGGAGCCGCCGACGATAGAGTCGATCCAGAGGAATCCGGCGTCTTTGTCGAAGTGGTATTCCTTCATGCTGATGAAGTTGTCTTTGTTGGCGAAGGTTTCGATGTTCTCTTCGTTGATGTCGCCCGGCAGCGGCTGCATACGAATGTGGACTTCGCCGAACTGTCCGGAACCGCCAGACTGCTTCTTGTGACGGTGCATGCCTTCCGCCTTGCCCAAAACCGTTTCACGATACGGAATCTTCGGTTCTTTGGTGTCGATTTCGACCTTGTCGCGTCTCTTGAGCTTTTCCTGCAAGACGGTCAGGTGAAGTTCCGTCATACCGGTAATAACGAGTTCTTTGGTCTGAGTGTCCTGTTCGCGGCAGAAGGTAGAGTCTTCTTCGCAAAGTTTCGCCAGCGCGACGGACAGTTTGCCTTCGTCGCCGCGGCTCTTCGGCGTGGCAGCCAAAGAAACCATCGGGGTGGGGAAGTGAATGGCGGGCAGATAAGCGTCGCCAATTGACGTGGAGGTATGGAAGTCTTCAACCTTGGTTACTGCAACGATGTATCCAGGACCAGCTTCGTCGACGGGCGTAGTCTGCGAGGCTTCCATGGTGAACAGCTGAGCGATTTTGAACGGCTTGCGGGCGCCGGTGTACATAACGGACTGACCGGTTTTGAGCGTACCGTTGTAAACGCGGATGAAGTTGATCTTCTGAACGAACGGGTCGATACGGGTTTTGAAGCACTGAGCGCAAAGCGGTCCTTCCGGGTCGGCGGTAAGTTCGACGTCTTCTCCCGCAGCGTTCTTTGCCGTCTTGGAAATCATGTCAGCCGGGACGCCAGCCAGAATAATGGCGTCGAGCATTTCCGCCAGGCCGACTTCCGTCTTGCCGCTGACGAAAATAATCGGGATAACGATGCCGTCTTTAACAGCTTTTCCAACCAGAGCTTTGAGTTCGTCTTCAGTCGGGATTTCGCCTTCGAGGAACTTTTCCATCGCCGCGTCGTCTGCGGTAACGATTTGTTCCATGAGGGAATCGTGAAGGTCAGCCGGGTTGATCGCAGCGCCGTCTACGGGCTGTCCGTCCAGAACGCTGGCAACGCCTTTGAATCCGCCGTTGATAACCGGGACGTTGAACGCCATGCATTCAGAACCGAAGTTGTCTTGAATGTCGGCAATGAGCTGTTCGTAATTGACGCCTTCGGAATCCGCCTTGGTAATGAGGATCATGCGTCCCAGACCAGCAGCTTCCGCTTCCTTGAAAACGCGGCGGGTGTTGACCTGAATTCCCGCCTGAGCGTTGATGGTAATAATCGCGTTTTCGACGCCCGCCATTGCGCCAATCGTCTGACCGATGAAGTCCGCATAACCGGGGGTGTCAATGAAGTTGAACAGATGATCTTTATAAACGAAGTTCGTAACTGCGGATTCGATGGTGTATTTATGAGTCTTTTCTTCTTCATCGAAATCGCAGAAGCTGGTTCCCTGGTCAACCGAACCGTGGTTCGGGGCGGCGCCGGTAAAATTCAGCAGCTTGTCCGTCAGAGTTGTCTTGCCTGTTCCGCCATGACCACACAATACTACGTTACGAATGTCTTTCGCTTGAAATTTTGCCATTATATATTGTTCCTTAAATCTAAAACAACTCTAACCGCGACTGACTCCGATGTCTGCCGCTATACAATAATTTAAAATATTATTATAGCAAAAACTATGAGATTTCAAAGGGGGGCTGGGAGGGGAAATTTTGCGGGTTAGATAGAAAACAGTGGGATTGAGTTAGGAGAGATGAGTTGGGAGAATTAGCAATTAGCAATTTTCAATTAGCAATTGGCGCAAAGCGCAGGCGAGCCGACGGCGAGGCGCCGCTCCCGCTCCGCGCTCCCGCGCTAGACGTATTATCTCCGCTCCCGTTGGTC
>JAZRTH010000469.1:0-3077 GCA_045651945.1 Thermoguttaceae bacterium | reverse complement strand
CCCACGGGTTTACACCCGTGGCTCGCCTGAAACTATTTTTAAATTTACAAATTTTGGTGACAAAAATCACTCATGGGGCAGTTCTCGCAGTCGGGCTTTCGGGCGGAGCAAACTGCTCGACCGTGCAAGATGATTTGATGTCCGACGTCCGTCCAGTTCTCCTGCGGGATAAACTCTTTCAGAACGGCTTCGATTTTGAGCGGGTCTTTGGTATCGACCAGTTCCCAGCGGTTGGATAGCCGGATAACGTGAGTATCGACAGGAATTCCAGACGAAATTCCAAAGGCGTTGGTCAGGACGACGTTGGCGGTTTTATGCCCGACGCCCGGCAGGGATTCCAGGTCTTCGAGGTTGTCTGGGACTTCCCCGCCGAACCGGCTGATAATCTCGGCGCAGCAGGCGCGAATGTTTTTCGCCTTGTTGTGGTAGAACCCGGTTGAGCGGATGTCCTCTTCAAACTCTTCCTGCGACGCGTTGGCGTAGTCTTCCGCGGTTCGATACTTTTTAAATAGGGTTTGAGAAACCTCGTTGACCCGTTTGTCGGTGCATTGCGCCGACAGAATCGTGGCGATGAGCAGTTCCAGCGGACAGGAGAAGTTCAACGCGCAGCTCGGGTTGGGATACAGTTCGCTCAAGACCTGAGCGATTTGGTTCATTCGTTTTTGAAGTTTGTTGTTTTTCATAGCGACCATATTATATAATGTCTCGTCCTGTTTGACAACCCCGTCCGGGGAAAAAATGGCTCTTCCTTCCGGTAAGTTGGTATTTATTGTTGTGAAACAGCTTTTAGCTTCTAGCTTCTAGCCTCTAGCTACTAGCTTTGTGTTTTTAGCTTCCAGCTTCGATAATTGAAGCCGAGAACTACAAATGTACAAGCTAATAGCTAGCAGCTAATAGCTAACAGCTTTAAATTCCCAATCTTCTTCAACCGCTATAACTGGCGTAATTCTTTTTCAACGGAAAAAAATCAAAATAACTACTAAAGTTTTAATGCCTAAAATTACGATTCCTTAAAAGACAAGTTAAGAGCTTCCAATTTTTTGACAAAAACGGATTGCTCCGGGCTTGTCGGGGAATCGAAAAATGCGATTTTTGACAAAAGTATAAATAAATTCAATTATTTTGATTTTCCTCTTTTGTTAAAAAGCAAAAATGCCGATTCCTTGTAATAAGGCAAAAGAAAGCGCCTGTTGTTTTAGTTCCTATAATTATCAAGGAATAAAGCGCCAGAAGGTTTCTGTTGTTTTATTAAAAGTTTTTTAGCGAAATGTTTCCGGTTCTCTTGACCCAGCTTTTTTCGCATCGTACATGTGGAAAAATTGAGAAGCGGACTCCTGTCAGACAGTATGACAGGACGGTAAACAAAGGCGAGTAGAAAATAATAATTACGGAGCGCCTAGATATGAAGGTCTTCACAACTGGTCAGGTCGCAAAGATTTGTAAAGTGGCCCCTCGTACAGTCAGTAAATGGTTCGATTCCGGTCGACTTAAGGGTTATCGAATCCCCGGCTCACAGGATCGTCGTATTCCTCGCGAATATCTGATTAAGTTCCTGAAAGAACATGGGATGCCGCTCGGCGAACTCGTAGACGACGTTATGGCGAAAGTTCTGGTTGTCGCGCAGGATCACGTCCTGATCGAAAACCTGAAACGGGAACTGCCTCAAGATCAACAGTTCAAAGTTGCAGTTGCCGCCAGCGGTTTCGACGCGGGAATTCAGGCTGAGTCTTTCCACCCGGATTGCATCATTGTCGACTTCTCGATTGGACGTCCAGAAGCTCTGCAAATCTGTCAGAACCTGAGAAGAAACCCCGAATTCAGCGAAATTGTCGTCATCGCGCTCTTGCCGGACGACGGATGCACCACGCCTTTCGATCGTTCAAGCATCAACGAAACGTTCAAGAAACCCTTCGACGTTTCTCTGCTGGCTGAACGTCTTCAGGTTTTGGTTGGATCCAAAAAACAACTGGTTTGAGTACCCGTTAGATAAAAACAGCGTCTGAACATTATTATCAGATAAAAATATAAAAGCTCTCTTTCCGAACAGGAAAGAGAGTTTTTTTGTTAGGCAATAGGCAATAGGCAGTAGGCAATAGTGGCGCAAGCGAGCCTCAAAAATATGTCTGTTGCATATTGTCTCTTGACATTGAACCAGTTCGCGATTCTATCGGAAACGCAAGATCTTCAATAAAACTACTGCCTCTTGCCTACTGCCTACTGCCTTTCTCCCAACTTTTTCTAATATTTTTTCTCATTATTGCCGAAAAAATCGATAGAACCGTCCCTATTGCTACAGGTTGACAAAAAGGGATTTTATGGTATACTCAATCAACCTATATTGTCTATTTTACCAAAAAGGACATGAGTACCACGTTCAAAAACTCCGAACGTTTAGCTGACGAAACAGCAGTCGGCGTGCGTTGTACGGATGACAATTCAGAACAGTTTTACGATAAGCCCACAATCCGGACGTGGCGAATTGACCCCGGCGTTGATCCTGTTATTAATCAAAAATCCATGGAATACCTTGCCCGCCTTGAAGAAGTTCGTAGTTTGATTGGCAATACGCCGCTGTTGCAGATTGATTTCTCGTATCGCTGCAAGCGGAGAACTCTTTTCGCCAAAGCGGAATACTATAACCTCAGCGGGTCGATTAAAGACCGTATGGCGTTTCATATTCTTAAAAAGGCGTATCTCAGCGGCGCGCTGAAGCCGGGCGCCATGATTGCAGAAGCAACCAGCGGGAACGCCGGCATCGCTTTTGCCGCCTTGGGAAGCATGCTTAGACATCCCGTTACGATTTTTCTGCCGGACTGGATGTCGGAAGAGCGCAAAAATCTGCTGCGGTCGTACGGCGCCAATCTTCGACTGGTAAGTCATGAAGAAGGCGGCTTCCTCGGCGGGCTCCGGACCAGTTTCGAGAAGACGTTTATCAGGGAAGACCGCTGGAAGCTGTTTCTGAAAGGGCTGCTTACGACGCTGAGCATCACGCTCCTGTCCATTCTGATCGGAACGCTGCTGGGCTTTCTCATCTTTATGCTCTGCCGGAACGGAAACCGCGTCGCGAATGGAATAGC
>JAZRTH010000468.1:0-2109 GCA_045651945.1 Thermoguttaceae bacterium | reverse complement strand
ACGTGATGAAGTTCCTCTCCCGAGTCGACGACAACTCGTTTGACCTGTGCGTGTGCGACCCGCCGACGTTCTCCAACAGCAAATCGACCGAGCAGGACTGGGACGTCCAAAAATGTCACGTCGCCCTGCTCCGCCTGCTGGCGCAAAAGATGTCGCCCGGCGGCGTTGTCTATTTCTCCAATAACTTCAGACGATTCAAGCTGGACGAAGAAGCCCTGTCCGACCTGTACTCCATTCGCGACTACACCGCCCGAACTCTGCCGGAAGATTTCCGCAACAAGCACATTCATCAGTGCTGGCGGATGGTTGTCAAAGAACAACAGTAGCGCGAAGCGCTTCCGCTAGAACCGCGTAGCGGTTCAATATTAATAGCCGTGGGTTTTAACCCACGGAGGCAGTAGGAAATAGGGAATAGCGTCGGCGCGTTGCCGCGCCGTCCTTAACTCCTCACTCCTCCCTCCTAACTTCTAACTAAAAAAGCGTCAATCCAGATAAGTTCCGGATTGACGCTTTTTGTTTTACTCAGGCGAAGCCGACGCACTGTCGGCTTTCATCAAAATCATTCGCCTTTGAGCCAAGTGTCCGTGTCAGACCAGTCGTCCCAGTCAGTAAAGACGCCGTCAACAGTCTTCGTATCCTTCGTCGAATCGCCGGAAACGGTGATCATGTCGTCGCCGGAAACGGTGAACGAACGAGTCTGCTGGCTTGCAACCTGTTCAATAACAGCAGTCTGTGAAGACGTTGTAACATCCAGCAGGTCTTCCATCGCGGAATCGTGCAGGCTGATATTGACTGCGCTGAGCTTGCCGGCGCTTTCGGAACGGAAGTCCAGGGACTTCAGCGCGCCGGAAACCGTAACGCCGCGGCTGTAGGAACCGTTCTGCGAATACGTGAACTTGTTGTAGGCGCTGTCAACCGTAATCGGCATTTCGTACGCGGTATTGGCAATCACAACGGTTGCTGTATCCTTGTCGTCCGCCTTGTTGACGGTCGCCGTCTTGAAATCTTTAACTGTGTTGTTAAAGGTTCCAGCGGAATCCGCAACGTTGACGGTAACAGATTCTCCAGCATGCGCGATGTCGATTGTTTCAACCTTGTCCGCAGAGCAGATAATGGTTGCCTTGTCAGCGCCGCCGTTGACGCTTGTCGCAGTCAGCGTTGGCGCAGTAGCGGTAATCGTGTACGTATTGGAGTTGCCGCCGAAGATGATCACGTCGCCGCTCATGGACGCGTTGGATCCTTGAATGACCAGCGTATCTTCGGCGTATCCGTCGTACAGGTTGATGGCAGATTCGTCCGATCCGACAACCTTGTTGCGGAATCCGTAGACGTCAACCGTCGTTCCGTTAGCCAGAACCATGTTGATTGCTTCTGGCGAAACGTCAAAGGTTGTCGCCGCCAAATCGCCCTGACCGTCAGAAACGCGGGCGGTGTCAACAGCGGAGTACGAATGAGAGGTTGCAACAATGCTGTTGAATCCCCAAGCCGTGTTGCTGTACGAGGTCTTGACGGTGCTCTGCATGAACGCCATGACTTTGTTGTCAAGGCATGTAACAGTGAAGTCGTCTTTGATGTCGTTGCTGGTGGTCGATCCGGAAATAACCGTTTCGTCAACAAACAGAACGGTGTCCTGATTGTCAGTCGAGAACGCGTTATTGACCGAGAATCCGCTTGCCGTAACGTAGTAGCTGTTAAGCGCAGTCTTGTCGGTAATGTCGCCGTCGGTCATCCTCATGACGCGAGCAACCGTCTGAACTGTGTCAGCCGCAGCCGAATCGTTGAACGTTGCCGAGTCAGTTCCGCCGAACTTCGAGTAGGCTTCAGCAGCCGTCGTTCCAATCGCCGTAAGCTTGTAGCCGTTAGCGAGTGTCATGGTCGCCGTCTTGCTGGCAGCGTCAAACAGGTAGGAGTCGTTGCCGTTTGAGTCGTAAATTCTGACCGTGCAATCGGCGGCTTCCGGAGCGATGTTGGCTGTTACATTGCCAAAGTTGGTAATGACAACGTCTTTGCCGTTCTCGGACAACAGAATCTTGTTGGAGTACATGTTGAGCGTAGCGTCCGGGCTGGTAACGTTGAGACTGACGTCCGGATTGCCTGCCAGTGAGCTTC
>JAZRTH010000467.1:0-2171 GCA_045651945.1 Thermoguttaceae bacterium | reverse complement strand
CGCGTTTGCGAGGGACATGGATGTCCTTTGCACGTCAGTCGGCTGAACCGGAGACGCCGGGACGTCGTCGCAGTCGTCAAATAATGACAGCTGGTCGTCCGCTGGCGTCAGCGCGTCGAAGACGCAACATTCCTCCGATTCGACCATCTCGTCCGGAAACGAGAACGAAGTTGGTAATATCACAGTTCCGTGGTCGTCCAGCGTTATCTCTCCCGCCTTTGCCAGCTGGCGGATCGCGGTAACGACGGAACGCTCGCACTTGTCGATTGCCGCCGACAGCTGCCGCGCCGTCCATTTGGACTGCCGCCGCGCCGCGGGAGTTTGCAAAAACAGTTGTAGTATGTTAGCGGTTGGGGTCATTTTGAGGCTTTGTGTTTTCCGGGAAGTCAATCCGAATCCTATCCCATAGTCCGGTCCGTTCGAGCTGCCAGCGCATTAACAACAGTGTACCGCCAACCCTTTCCGCCAGCGAAACCAAGTTGTTGTTGCCGTTTGCAATCTGTTTGACGATTTCGTCTTTCGGCATCAAAATATCTGCCGCAAACGCGTTGGCTTCCCAATGACGTTTTTGTTCCTCTTTTGGTCCGGAAAATCGGAAAAAAGACGTGTCAACAAATTCGTTCGGACTCATGTTAATAACCGTATGCCGCCATGCGGACGGCGTAAACCAGTTCGCGTTCAAACGTCTCCGGGTCAAATCCGGAGTAGAACCCCAGCGTTTCGACCATGCCGATTTCGTCAGCCGCCGTCTGTTCTTGCGCTTCGCGAATTTTCGCCTGCCGGACGTCGTCTTTTTCTGCCGGTTTTGTCGTTTGGTTGTTGGTCATAATGTCCTCCTTGATCTTGTAAGTGTTCGTCGTTGCCGACGCCTCAAAAAAAACCGCTCTACACTAGGGCGAAACTTGACAACTTTTTTATCAAGTTTTTAAAAAACGCCCTGTTTTTACGTGTAGAGTCGATTTCAGATTTTATCAAGTTTGAAAAACAGACTTGATAAATCCGGGGGAATCGCCTGATAACGCGTCGCAAAAATCGGCGTTCCCCTGCTTGCGTCGTCATGCCGCTTTTTTGCCGCCGCGGTTTCGTTCAATGCCGTGTCGAGCTAAAATCTTGATTATCCCAGCTCGACTTCGCTTGAATTTCTCGCACATTTCTGCATAGCTAATTCCGGACTGATAATCGCTAATAATTAGCTTTTCGTCGGCTGGGTTACGTTTTCGTCTGAATCTCATTGTAACGCCATGCCGATGAAGAATATTTATAATCGTGGAATGAGATTTGCCATATTTTCTGCACATGGTTGATAGTTTCGTCCCAGCTTGATAATCAGCAATAATCTGCATTTCGATTTTCTTTTTGTAATACCCAGCCGGTTTGCAACTGATTTTCCCTTTGCGGACAGGCGTCATAAAACGATTTTTATCAATGTTAAATCTCGAACACAACGCCTTCATGCCTTCCTTGTACAATTGGCTAGTATACCCAATTGATAAGTGATAATAATCCAACACGTCAGAAATTGAATATTGTTCAATCAGTATCTTAACCAGCAGATCTTTAACAATATCCCTGACGTCCAGTTCGTCGATTGTTATCCGTAAGTCTGTCATGGTATCGTCGCTAATGTACTCATAACAGCGCGAGTTGATATAATCGTTGACGTATTCGATATGTCTATCTAAATGCCGGAAATCCTTGAATTGACACCTGACGGACGTTATCATTTGGTTATAAAGGAGTCTTGACAACCATACTTGATTGATACCATTATGTCGTTTGCTTCTCAACCACTGAAACAGGTATAATTGCATATTTGCGATAAGGTCGTCAACGTCGAACCGCGAATGGTAATAATGGAATCGGTTGGCGTGATATTGCATTGTCGGCAAAGCCAGGTCAAGTATTCTTTCCGTCTCCGCTTCCGTGCCGGTGTAATGGTTAATGGCGTCAACAGCTTCTGCGAGTTTGGTCATAATCCTTTGTGCCTTCTGACTCTCTTTTCGTATGGGTTTATAGGTTCAAACGGCGACGACTCGTACTCGTGGATGGCGTAACCTTTCGCGCCGCAGCGGCGAATGATTTGAATCTTCGCCAGACGCATCGCCTCGTCCGGAAGCAGGTCGAACCCGACGTATACTCCCTGCGGATCCAAGTCGGAGGCCAAGCGGTCT
>JAZRTH010000466.1:0-2178 GCA_045651945.1 Thermoguttaceae bacterium | reverse complement strand
TGCTCTGCGTACCGGTTGGACGAACAGTGGACGTGTTCGGACTGGGTGATGACTTTCATCTTTTCGTTGCAGTCAACGTAGGAGTCAATTAATATAGACTCGTACGGCGTCAGCTTGGGAGCGTAAACGACCAGGAGTTTGTGCTCGTCAAACTGGACCTCCGACTGACGGCGCGGATTGAGAACCGCGATGCCGGTACAGCCGTCGTTAATCAGCAAATCTTCATAATGATACAGTATACTCAACAAAACGGGCGTGTCAATACACTCTCGATACATTTCTCCGCTGAAGCCTTCCAGCTCCGGCATGTTGTGGCTGGACTCCAGGACGACGTCAACGACGTCTCCGAGCGGTTCAAGCAGGTTGAGAAACGTTTCGAAAAGTAGCTCCTTGGAAACGCTGGCGGTAAGCGTTTTGACGCCCTGACAGTTTGCTCTGTTTTGGGGTTCGTGCCTAAACCCTTGCGTTGGAATGACTTCCAGGTTCCGTCCCGGTCGAATGGCTTCCGTCAAATGAAACTTGCCGTACTGCGATTTATACAGATACGCCGTATCCTCTTTGGATTGATGTTCCAGCCCTGTTCCAAAACTGGTTTGACGATAAATATTCAACAGGAGGTTTTTCAGGTCGTTCATGGCGAATTTCCTTTAATAAAATACATTTCTGGTTCTTCCGGTACGACCGTACCGGAAAAGCCGCTAGCTATTAGCCACTAGCTATTAGCTTGGTTATTTGAAACTCTAAGCTGATAGCTTTTAAAGCCAGAGGCTAACATCAAAAGCTAGAAGCTAGGAGCTAGAAGCTAAAAGCTGTTTCACAACAAAAGGTACACAGTTACCGAATGAGCTAAAGAGGGCGCACCGCCCTGCTCCGCCGGTTTCAGTTCTCTAAAATCGCGTTCTTTTCAACTGTAAAGTTAACTCATTTTATCTAACCGTTAAACTTTATCAAAACTCTAGCACACGATTTCAAAAGTGTTGACTAAATTTCTGAAAATTTGGGAAATTTAGGCAAGGTTTTCCGATTATACAGGTTTTACCGGTTATTCAGGGTTGCGATTTTAGCGGTTTTAACGGTTGTAGGGATTTTAACGTCGCCCCCTGCTCCGCTTCGGATTGCCGCCGTTTTCTGCCCTTTTCCGCCGGCTCTCCCCTGCTCCGCTGGCGATTTTTCTCCGGGAAACCCAACTTTTTTAAAAAATTTCAAAAATTTTCTCAAAAAAGGCGGTTTAGGTATGACAGATTCTGTCATACCGTCATTGAAGCGGGAGTAAATAATGATAGAATCCCAATCAAGATGGTTGGGTTAGCCGTTTGAGAATTGCAAAAGAAAAGCGAACGTCCGCATAGTAGCGAACATCCGCTCTGAACATCGAAATAGATAGCGAACGGTAGTTTTTTCTTCTCTGTTCGTTAGCCGCCTTTGTCCTGGACAAGGGCGGGTTTTTTATTCTTTTCTGATTTTGTCCATCGTGGGCAGGAACATGCCGCCGACGGAGTTCCCGGCTGTCATGACGAGAATGTAAAGCAGGGTCTTCTGGTCGATAGCTCCGGCGACGCAGAAATAGTACATGTTTGCAATGCAGTGTTCAAACCCGGACAGGATAAAGATAATAACGCACAGAAAAACAATGATGGCGCGAAACAGGTCTGGCAGTTTTTGACGAAAGCTTTCAACGGCGATATACATCAGCAAACCGCAGAAAATCGAGAGGATAAAAATACTCGTCAGCGTATCCCCCGTTTTGACGGCGCATAGAGCCGCGGCTGCAGTGGGGATATTTTCCAGCCGCGTTTGACGAATCAGCCAGCCGTCCAGAAACGTCCCGGCGAAGTTGCCCAGCCAGATGGTTATCAGCGTAACGACGTATGGGAAAAACGTCGCTTTGGACTGGTTGACCAGATAGCCGATCGCGCCGGTATAGAGCTTGAACTGAAAGCACAGGATTATAAACAGTCCGAATCCGAACAGAGTCGCGCCCGCCAGCCCGCCGCCAACGGATAGATTGACCGTACCCGCTATGCCGATTGCAATACCGGATAACATCGCGTTGATAAAAGTTTTAAACATGGTCTTAAAGTAATTCTATGATTATCGTTAGTCTCCAAAAATCTCACGCGAAGAACGAAAAGAACGGAAAGGAATTCTAATTTTAAAGCTTTGCGAACTTTGCGAACT